>CAIZYO010000093.1 GCA_903937225.1 uncultured Chloroflexota bacterium
AGGGGAGATCTCCTGGCACCACCGTTGCATCAGGCGCCGGTCGCAGCAACTCAGAGGCGGCAGATTCAACATCAATGACGCCTGCGGCGGCTCCCGTAATCAAGATCGTCCCAGCGAGCATTGCAATGGTCACGGGGTGAGTCACCCGACGGACCTCTGTCCGCTCAACATCGCGACTCTTCTGTGAGAGGCCAACAAGCAGGACTCGGAGCACTGCCGCGACCAGTGAGACAGCGCCGGCAAGCGCAACGACGACGGTGATCACACTCCCACTCGCGCCGATCACGTCGGCACGTGCTGACCAGAGTGCACTTCCCGGCACCGCAATCAGCGCAACGATCACCCCGAGCAAGACGAGTCCGATCGCACTCGTGTGCCGAGCCCACCCGGTCAAGTCCTGGAGCGAGACGAGGTCGTAGCGGCGCCGAATCGCGGCGCGCCAGATCCCAAAGAGTGAGATGACGAGCGTTGCGGGGATCACGAGCTCATGCGGCGCAAGGGTGGAGGGCCTGGCGATCACCGCGGCGAGTCCGAGCGCGAGCCAACCACTGCTACCAACGGCGAAGAAGCCGAGCACCTCTCCAACGTCGTCATGGAGGAGTGCGGAGATGCCCCCGAAGAGCATGGTGAACGCACCAGTTGCCACCAGGATCGGAAGGACCGCACCGCCGATCGGATCACTTACCGCCGAGATCAGCAGTGAGAGTTCACTGAATATGATGAGGGTGATCGCTGCGGGGATCCATACGCCCACCATGAGCGAGCCAACAATCGGCAGCGAGTCGAAGATGCGTACCAAGCGGTGATGAAAGGGGAATGCGCCAATTGAGGCGAGGACGATAAGGGAGAGGGAGAGGGCAACGCCAGCGGTGAGCGACGCCGTGGTCGCATAGGCGGGATCGGTCGCAGAGAGTGGGATCGCAGAGCGCAAGAGCTCAGCAACCACAGTGAGCGTGATCAGCACGCCTGCGCTGCGAAGGTCTCGGAAGACGGCACGGGCCCGTTCGGCGTCCTCTTTCCCGCCGGCCGCGAGTGCGGCAAGTGACGTCCCGCCGATCAGCAAGAGCGCGATCGGCGCAATGCCGATCGGGATTGCGAGCGCAAGATCAATGACTGCAAGTCCGAAGAGAGCAACCTGCCCCATCGCACCTGCGCGTCGGCCCTCGCCAACGGCAACGATGATGGCGAAGATGGGTCCGCCGAGGGCGACGAGTAGTCGCCCCGGTTGTGACGGGTTGATTGACAGCTCTCCGATCAAGAGCGTTGATGTCACGCCAGCGCCAGCAACGAACGCTGCGCCGCCGCTGAGCAGGAGGAGCGCCACTACGAGATAGCGTGCTCGCGTTGCCGCCTGACGCGGGGCACCGAATCTGTCTGCGCTGACAAGCGGAACAGCGGCGAGGCTGATGAGGGCAAGGGCGAGTGGCGCGAGCGCGCGGAGGGCGCTGAGAAGGAGGAGGCCTTGCGCGTCGGTCACGCCTCTTCCGCCTTCGTGAGTTGGCCTGCGACCGCAGTCCCCGTCAACAGCAGAGCAGCGAAGCCTCCCGCGATGACGAGCGAACTAAGCGCGTCGAGCGGCCCAAGGATTGCTGCGCGAAGCAGGAGTGCGCCGGAGAGTGTCACGACCGCGGCTCGCGCCGTCGCCTCAACGTATCGACTGGTGAGAAGTGGTGGCAGTCCAATCAGAAGCATCGCAACGCCAGCGCTTCGGAGGAGTGTCGAGCTCCCTTCAATGGGGAGTGCGAGTGGAATTGCGCCGAGCAGGAGTCCAGCGGCGGCCGTTGCCACCACAACGGGGTGTTCGCTCAGCGTGGAGGCGATGCGCCGCGGTGCAAGGTCGTGGGTGAGCGCACGCGGCGTCAAGAGGCCAGGCGGGAGCGCAACGAGGATTGCGCCGTAGATGGCGGCGAGTCGCAAGACGAGGGTGAGTGGCACTGCGTCGGTCGGATGGAACTCAAGGAGGGCAACCGCAGTGGCGGCAATGATCAGCGCAATCCACGCACCGCGCCGTGCACTTGTAACGGCGAGTGCGGCGCCAAGCGTTGCAATGATGGTGAGGGGGAGTTCGAGGCTAAATCCGTTCACGGCACGATTGGATACGCCGGCGGGACGATGAAGCTCATACGATCGATAGGGAAGTAGCGCACGAACGCTCGTCCAATAACACTTGACGTTGGGATGGCGCCGTAGGCTCGAGAATCTGAGGAGTTTGATCGGTGGTCGCCGAAGACGAGGAGCTCTTCATCTCCGAGCGTCCATGTTGCCGCCTCCTCAACGCCACTCCCACCGTTCCAATAGACATATGGCTCGTCAACTTGTGTCCCATTGATCGTGAGCCCCTCAGGTCCGATCGCAATCGTCTCCCCGGGGAGCCCGATCACGCGCTTGATGTACGGGGTCCCATCGCTACTGGATGGCCAACTCTCTGGCGGACGGAAGATCACCACATCACCGCGACTGAAGCCAGTGAATCGAGGGGTCAGCTTGTCCACCATCACGTACTCGCCAGGCTGGAGTGAGTTCTGCATAGAGGTCTGCTCCACGCGGAACGGCTGGGTGACAAGGGCCTGGAGGAGGTAGAAGGCGATCACGGTGAGCGCAACGGTTTGAGCGATCTCAATCAGGAGGTGGCGCTTCCGCATGCGGGGAGTATAGGGGTGGGCATGCGTGGATCGCCTCCACGGTTGACCCCCCTCGGGAGTGCGCCCTACCATCGCGCTACTGGGTGCCCATCCCAGTCGGGTCGCAGATGTGGCCCGTAGCCCGACAGACGCCCGACCCGAAGCGCGGTGCACGCACCGCGGCCACGCGACGGATCTGGACGCATCGGAGGAGTGTTCAAACAATGGAAATCACTACGACGCTGCTGCAGAGTTTAATTCTCCCAGCAGGTATCGTCGCCGTCCTCTTTGCCATCTGGCTCGCGAACGACGTCCTTGGACGTGATCGCGGAACCAAGGCAATGCAAGAGGTCGCCGGCACAATCTTTGAAGGGGCGGTCGCCTTCATGCGACGCCAGTACTTCACGATCGCTGCACTCGCAGTGGTCGGCTCAGTTGCGATCGGCGCACTGATCTCGGTCTTTGAGACCGCGGAAGTTGCCGAGACGAGCATCTACGGGGTAGAGCTTGGCATTCGCACTGGCCTCAGCTTCCTCTTCGGCGCGATCTGCTCGATGGCCTCCGGGATCATCGGCATGTACATCAGCGTCAAGGCGAACCTGCGCACCACCGCCG
>CAIZYO010000094.1 GCA_903937225.1 uncultured Chloroflexota bacterium
CGTGTCCAGTGGGGAGCGTTGCGATTCGCACTGGACGCGCGATCATCTGGTAGACCGACGTAATGCCAATCTCCTCTGCACTGCGCGAAGGGCGCAGCGCATTCGGGACCACACCAAAGAGGGCGATCCCCACACGTGCAACATGTTCACCAGCGCCAATCGTCAACAGGCCACCCGAACCGACGAGGTGCCGTTCAAGTCCGCTCCGAAGTTCTGGCTCCGCGAGCGCGTCTGCAGCGCCGTTGAGGGTTGTTGCCTGCGCCGTGGAGCGCTCCAGATCCTCTGCTGCGGTGAGATGGCTCCAGATACCGCGCAGCGAAATGCGCGGACGCGCGGCGTGTAGCCGCTCCACGAGCGCTGCGAGTTCATGAGGGAGTATCCCGTCACGTCCGAGTCCCGTATCAACCTCAATGTCAACGGTGAGCGGGCGGGCACCAGCGAGATCGGCGTCCAGGATCTCTGCGACGACGGCGGGTGACGTTGCGGGGACACCGATCTCAAGATCGGCGGCGCGGCGCAGATACTCACCTGGGACGCGCCAGAGGACGCGGAGTGGGGCGCGGATCTCCGCGTTGCGGAGCTGGATCGCTTCATCAATTGTGGCAACCAAGATCGCGCGCGCACCTGCAGCAAGCGCGGCGCGAGCCACCTCCACCGCGCCTAGCCCATATGCATTCGCCTTGAGCACCACATCAAGGTGTCCACCGGCTGGTAAATGCGCCTTCAAGCCGCGCACGTTCTGTTCAATCGCATCAAGGTTCACCTCGACCCACGCCGCACGCCCGAGGGGCGGGAGGCCGGCGGCAACGATCGCTTCTGGGATCCCCACGCTACGCCTCGCGTACCGCCCGCTGCCCATAGGCAACGGCAACGGCGTATTCACGCTCATGAGTGATTGATACTGCGATCGCTGCGATTCCAATCGCTGCCGCCCGTTCCGCGGCACTCCCGTGCAGGCGCACCGTCGGCTGGCCTGTTGAGAGTCGCTCAATCTCAATCTCACGCCACCCGATCCCGCGGATGCCGAGGCCGAGGACCTTTGAGACGGCCTCCTTCGCCGCCCAGCGACCCGCAAAGTTTTCTGGTCGCGCTCGTACGTACGCCTGCTCCGCATCCGTAAGCACTCGAGCGGGGAAGCGAGCGGGGTGTCGCTGCATCACCTTTGCAATGCGTTCGACGCGCACGATGTCCACACCGAGTGCGGGGAGTTCAGCGCCTGAGGTCACGTGTGCCTGCATGCGGGTAGTCTACCGCCCGCTCAGCGGCGCTCTGCCAGCAGTGCGCTTCCCGCTGCGAGGATCGCGTCAACAACCGACGTTACGAGGGTCTCATCGGGGCCCTCGCCCATCACCCGGAGGAGAGGCTCCGTGCCAGATGCGCGCACCACGAGTCGTCCGCCGCCAGCGGCGAGCTGCCGCTCTGCATCACGGATTGCACTAGACATCCTTGGGTCGGAGAGGAGCCACTCCGCCTCGCCTTCACGCACGCTGATCTCTCGCTGGACCTGCGGGTCGAGCGGCAGGGTTGCGGCGAGCGCAGAGAGCGGTCCGCCCGAACGCACCAGCAGCGCGAACAGCTCAATCGCGCTGATCAGTCCGTCGCCGGTTGGCGCATGCTCTGGAAAGAGGAGATGGCCGCTCTTCTCCCCGCCGAACCCAGGGCTTCCGAGGGTCAGCACTTCAGCAATGTGACGATCGCCCACAGGGGTGCGCTGCAGCGTGATACCAGCCTCGCGAAGCTGGCGCTCCACACCAGAGTTCGTCAGGATCGTCGCGACCACTCGCTCAGAGCCTGGAAGACCACGTCGCTTCCGATCCAGCGCAATCAGGCCGATCACCACATCGCCATCAATCAGGACCCCATGTTCATCAACAACTGCGCACCGGTCAGCGTCTCCGTCGAGCGCGATCCCAAGATCGGCACCAAGCTCCACGACCCGTCGTCCGAGCGCCGCCGGCGAGGTTGCCCCCACTCCGTCGTTGATCAACCCTTCACCCATCGCCATTCCATCAACCGTTGCGCCCGTTGCGGAGAGTGCCGATTCAGCGAACGGGGTACCCGCCCCGTTCGATGCATCAAGCACCACTCGGATTCCAGCGGCGGCGCGGTTCGGTGTTGCCACCGCTGCAACCTGCACGAGCTGCGCTGCATAGCGCGCCGCATAGGCTGCGCCTCGCGCGTCGTCGTGCGCATCTGTGGTGCTCGCAGAATCCGCGCCCGCGGAATCCGCACTCGCGTCATCCGAGCTCGCCGCGGCAAGCCTTTCATCAATCATGCGTTCCAGTTCACGCTCGAGCGCATCAGGAACCTTGCGGCCATCACGACCAATCACCTTCAAGCCGTTGTATTCCGCTGGGTTGTGCGAAGCGGTCACCACCACACCACAGGCAACCTCTGCGTCTGCCGCCACGACCGCGGCGAGCCCTGGTGTTGGGATCACGCCAAGGTTGATTGAAGTGGCTCCTCCTGACCGGATCCCAGCGGCGAGTGCTGCACTCAGTCCAGGGCCGCTCGGGCGCGTGTCACGTCCAATGAGGATGTTCCCCGCGGGATAGTGCGCCGCCAAGGCAGCGCCAAGTGCGTAGGCAATCTCTGATGTGAGCGATGCTCCCGCGACCCCGCGAATCCCGTCGGTACCGAATCGGACCGCGGCCATCAGCAGCGCAGCTGCGCTAGATCAGCGCTTCGTGAACTGCTTCGCCTTGCGAGCGCGTCGGAGGCCGTACTTCTTTCGCTCCTTCGCGCGCGGATCGCGCGTGAGGAATCCGGCCTGTCGAAGTGGGAGTCGGTATGCCTCAGGGTCCGCCGAGAGGAGTGCACGCGAGATCCCGTGACGGATTGCGCCTGCCTGACCGGAGATTCCGCCGCCTTCAACCTTCACCATCGCATTGAAGCGACCCTCGGTGCCTGTGACGCGGTATGGCGCGAAGACTTCCGCCTGCGGAATTGCCCCGCCGAAGTGTTCTACATATGTGCGTCCGTTGATGACGATCTGACCCTCACCTGGGACGAGGCGCACACGGGCGATGGATGTCTTGCGGCGACCAGTTCCCTGGTAGTACGGCAGGCTCACGCTCTTCTC
>CAIZYO010000095.1 GCA_903937225.1 uncultured Chloroflexota bacterium
GACAACATCCTCATTGACGAGGCCAGGACGCCACTCATCATTAGTGGCCAGGCCGCCGAATCGCAGGACCTCTATCAAGTCTTCGCGAAACTTGTCCCTCGCCTCAAGGAGCGTCCGGCTGGCGCGCTTGAGGGTGGTGACTATTTTGTTGACGCGAAAGATAAGGCGGTTTCATCAACCGAAGAGGGTGTCTCGAAGATTGAGAAGGCGCTCGGCGTAGAGAACCTCTACAGCGGCGACCCGCTGATGGCCCGACACTTTGAGTCTGCACTTCGCGCACACGCACTCTTCAAGCGCGACCGTGACTACATCATTGAAGACGGTGAGATTGTCATCGTGGATGAATTCACGGGACGCAAGATGCCAGGCCGCCGCTGGTCCGAAGGACTCCATCAAGCGGTTGAGGCGAAAGAGGGGCTCCGCGTCCAGCGCGAATCGGTCACGATGGCAACGATCACCTTCCAGAACTACTTCCGTCTCTACAAGAAGCTCGCCGGGATGACGGGTACGGCCATGACAGAGGCGGAAGAGTTCAGCAAGATTTACAGCCTTGATGTGACATCGATTCCAACGCATCGCCCAATGGTTCGCGTGGATGAGCCCGATCTTGTCTACCGCACCGTCCGCGCAAAAGATGCGGCGATCGTTGCGCACATCAAGGAGCGGAGCGCGGCTGGCCAGCCGGTGCTCGTTGGCACCACGTCTGTTGAACGCTCGGAGCACCTCGCCGCAATGTTGAAGCGTGAAGGTGTGGCGCACAACGTCTTGAACGCAAAGCAGCATGAACGCGAAGCGCCAGTGGTTGCGCAGGCGGGGCGACCGGGAACCGTCACGATCGCTACCAACATGGCCGGTCGCGGAACTGACATCAAACTCGGAGGAGACCCTGTCGGTCTCGCCTCCGAAGCCCTCCGCATCAAAGGCTTGAATCCCGCCGAAGTTGATCCAGCGATCTACGCCGCGGCACTCGCCGACGCAGAGCGCGCATGCGCATCCGAGCGCGAGGTGGTGCTTGCAGCGGGCGGCTTGCGCATTGTTGGCACCGAGCGACACGAGTCTCGCCGTATTGACAACCAGTTGCGTGGACGAGCGGGGCGACAGGGCGACCCTGGCTCCTCGCGCTTCTACCTCTCCCTTGAAGACGACCTGATGAAGCGCTTCGCTGGTGAGCGCGTCGTTGGCTTGATGGATCGACTCGGCTTTGACGAAAGTCAGGCGCTTGAATCCGCAATGGTGAGTCGCACTATTGAGGGGGCGCAGACGCGCGTTGAGGGGTACAACTTCGATATCCGAAAGCGCGTCGTAGAGTTTGACGACGTCATCAACATGCAGCGTGCCACGGTCTATGGCGAGCGCGATCGTGTGCTGCGCGGCGAAAACCTCACCCTCACCATCCAGGATGCGCTGCACGGTGAAGTGCGCGCACTCGCCGTCACTCACTGTCCACCGGGGCTCACTGGTGAGTGGAACCGCAGCGCGCTTGCCACCGAGCTGAAGCGCCTCGGCATTGAGCCGCCTGCATCGCTCGACACCCTTGTTGAAGACTCACTCTTGTATGAGGCCGTGGACGCCGCAGCGGATGCTGCACTTGAGAAGAAGGCGGTCGAGGTTGGTGAAGAGCTCTGGCCGCGTGTGGAACGCGCCGTCATCCTGCGCAGCATTGACCAGCTCTGGGTGGAGCACCTTACTGAAGTTGATGATCTTCGCCGCGGGATCGGGCTGCGTGGGCATGCACAGGTTGACCCCCTCAACGCCTTCAAGATTGAGGCGTTCAAACTGTACGAGGAGTTCCAGTCGCTCATTCGCGTCAGCATTGGCCGTGCCGTCCTGCGCGTCAGCCTGGTGCAAGAGAAGCGCGCACCTGCGCCCGTAGCGGTGAAGACCATTGGTGGCAGCTCCGAGGTGGCAAGCGCCACTCCCCCTGCATCCGCTGCGGCAACTGCTGCACTGAAGGCGGGTCGAAACGATGCCTGTCCGTGTGGCTCGGGGAAGAAGTTCAAGAAGTGCCACGGGGCATAGCCCCTGCTACGATCGCGAACGTGAAGCAGCAAAACCCCGTCGTCGCCTTCGTGCGACCGAGTGAGCGCCCCCGGTGAGCGTCGACGCCGCCGGCCTGCGCGACCTGCTCGGACGTATCGAGGCAACGTCGGGGCGTCTTTGACCCAACTGTAAAGGGGGCGCGTCTCGCCGAGATTGAGACGCAGATGCTCGCTCCAGGCTTCTGGGACGACCAGCGCACCGCCCGTCGACTCGCCCGTGAAGCGGAAGGCCTGCGCGAAGAGATCACGCGCTGGCAGCAGCTCACCACCGCCGCGCGGGACCTCGGCGAACTCTTTGAACTTGCCACCTCAGAGGGTGACGAGGCGCTCCTCGCCGAAGTCTCACAGAAGAGTGCCCAGGTGGAACAGGACTTCCAGCAGGCCCGCACCTCACTCCTCTTCGCGGGCGAATACGCAGATGCAGATGCGATCGTCACCCTGCAGGCCGGCGCGGGCGGAACCGAAGCGTGCGACTGGACCGCCATGCTCCTACGCGCGTACATGCGGTGGGCAGAGCGTCACGGATTCGCGCACGAGATTGTTGACTTCACCGAAGGCGAAGGTGCCGGATACCGTAGCGTTGCCCTTGAGATTCGTGGTCGCAATGTGTTCGGCTGGTTGCGCGCAGAACGTGGCGTGCACCGGATGGTGCGCATCTCTCCATTTGATGGACAGAAGCGACGACAGACCACCTTCGCCATGTTTGAAGTGATCCCAGAGGTTGAGGATGATCAAGACGTGGTGTTGAACTGGGACGAGATTCGCGTTGACACCTTCCGCTCAAGTGGCGCGGGCGGTCAACACGTCAACAAGACCGAATCGGCGGTTCGCCTCACGCACCTTCCCACCAACATCGCCGTGTCAAGCCAGAATCAGCGTTCGCAGATGCAGAACCGCGAGACCGCGGAGAGGATGCTGCGAGGCAAGTTGATCGAACTGAAGATTCGCGCGCGCGAAGATGAACTGGCGCGTGTACGCGGCGAGACTGTGGTCGCCGGCTGGGGGAGCCAGATTCGCAGCTACGTCTTCCACCCGTATCAGATGGTGAAAGATCACCGCAGTGGTCACCAGACTGCAGATACCACTGGTGTGATGGACGGCGACTTTGACCCCTTCATCCTTGCGGAACTTGAACGACTGGCGATCGGCGCACCTGTGGCAGCGGCGGGGCCAGACGATGAGTAACCTAGAGCCCATGAACACTGATGGCGCTGCAGACCTTCTCGGAGTTGAGCCGGTCGTTACGCTGCGAGATGTCCGCGTTCAATACCCAAGCGGACACACAGCACTCGCAGGCGTCAGCCTCACCATTAACCCTGGTGAGTTCGCCTTCCTTGTTGGGCCCTCCGGCGCGGGGAAGTCTTCGCTGATCGGCCTCCTCGTGCGCGACGTGATCCCTCTCTCTGGTGAAGTGCACGTTGCCGGACACGCGGTACACGCCCTTCAACCGAGCGAAGTCCCCTACTTGCGTCGACGTGTTGGCGTGGTCTTCCAAGACTTCCGACTCCTGCAGAGACGCACCGTTCGCGAGAACACCGCATTTGCGCTGGAGGTCACCGGCGCGCCACGCGAAGAGGTTGACGCCGCTGTTGAGCGCGCCCTTCGGATTGTTGGTCTCACTGCGCTCGCCGAGCGATACCCTGACGCGCTCTCGGGCGGCGAGCAGCAGCGCGCTGCGATCGCGCGCGCCATCGTTGGCAACCCTGAGCTGCTCATTGCCGATGAGCCGACCGGAAACCTTGATCCGCTCATCAGCTGGGAGATCATGGAGCTGCTCGGGCAGATCAATCAGCTTGGCGTCACCGTCCTTGTCGCAACACACGATTCAGACGTAGTCACCACACTGCGCAAGCGTGTGATCGGCCTTGAGGGTGGACGCCTTATCCGCGACGAAGCGCGTGGGACATACCATCGTGCAGGGTGAGCGGGTGAACGGTGAAGGGGGTCGTTCGTGAGTAGGGCGCAGAACGGTCGGCTGATTCGCCTGAGCGTCTCCGCTGCGGTGAATGGTCTCTCACGCAACAGGCTCGCCACGGTTGCCGCCACCATGACCATGACGCTGATGCTGCTCGTCCTCGCCTCGGTTCTCGTGATTCGCGCCGGACTTGACGCTGCGCTCAGCTATGCGGACTCTAAGGTTGAGGTGGTCGCCTATCTGAAGGTGGGCGCCTCCGAAGAGCGTGCCAACTCACTGCGCAACGAGATCCTCAAGATCGAAGGAGTGAAGGAGGCCACATACATCACCGCCGATGAAGCGCTCGCCGCATTCCGTGAGCGACTGAAGGAGCGCGGTGAGCCAGACCTGACTGGTGAACTTGAACAGAATCCACTCCCTGCAAGCTTTGAGATTGCGCTGGACAGCCCGAGCGAGACTGCAAAGGTCGCAGACGCGCTCAGTCGCCTCCCCTCTGCGGCGCTCTTCTCGCGCATCGTTGATGGTCGCGCTGTTGCGGAGAGCCTTGCTGGCATCACCTCGGCGCTTCGTATCGCCGGCCTCATAGTCTTGATCGGATTCTCGTTTGCC
>CAIZYO010000096.1 GCA_903937225.1 uncultured Chloroflexota bacterium
AAGAAGAGATTGCCGAGCGTGTCACCACTCCCCGCCGCCGCGAGTGTCAGGACCAGTGCGAGGCGACCGCGACGTCCGGTTGGGATTGCGCCAGGTCGAATCTCTTCGGCGCCAGGTGGGCGTCGACCGATCGCGCGTGCAATCAAGAAGAGGCTGACGAGCGCACTCACGCTTGCAACGCGCAGCCCAGTAAGCAGCCAGAGTGTGCTCTCAGATTCAACACGAGCGAAGAGGAGACTGAATCCCGCAAAGCAGAGGCCGGCAGCTACGCCGTAGAGTGCGCCACCAAACGCGGCTGCCCCACTTGATGCATCTGGATGCGCACCTGGATCACCAGCGTTCGCCGTATTCGCATCGGCACTTGTAGAGACGATGTAAATCGCGATGATCGCAAGCCCAAATCCTGCGAGACGTAACGGCGTGGCCGTCTCACCGCTCGCAAGCGCAACTGCAACGGGGATCAACGCGGCAAGTGTTCCAGCGATGCTTGCAACCACCGAGATCTTTCCGTGTGCAAAGCCGTGATACAGGGAGAGCACGCCTGCGCCACCCGTGACCCCCGCAATAGCGGTCAACTGCAAGGTGGCGCCATCTGGAATCGATTGACCACTGAGCAGCGCAATTGGGACAAGAATGCCGAGCGCCACACTTTGGCTCGCGGCAACCACAAAGAAGGTGGGGAGGCGGCGACTCGCAATGCCGCCCACAAAGTCACCACCGCCCCAGGAGAAGGCGGCAAGGATTCCGTAGAGGGCGCCGATCACGAGGAGCTCCCGAGATATGTCATTCGTAGATGTTCGCCTACTCCAGGAAACTCGAACGGCTCCCCCTCACCGACGAAGCGGTGTCGCTCGTAGAAGGGGACCGCGCGGATGCGGGCGTTGCACCAGAGCGGGCGGGCGGCATCCTCACGCCCCTCCCACTCTGTGAGCGCCGCTTCAAGGAGGGCACCGCCGAGTCCTTGGCTGCGAAGGTCTGGTGCGGTGGCCATGCCGCGAAGCTGAGTACTCCGCACCCCGCTGTCGGAGGTGACTTCATAGAGGGAGACGCACGCCACGAGGAGACCACCCAACCACGCACCCCAGTGCACGCCGAGCCCTTCCACATCTCCCGGAAGGAGCGCACGTTCAAGTGGACCACCGCCACGAAGCACTTCGCTTCGAAGCGGCAGGATCTCTTCCACCGTTACGCGTCGAATCTCGGGGAGGCTCATGTCGGCACGGTACCGCGTCGCACGCGTTTGAGTCGTCGGCTACCGTTCGTGCATGCCTGAGACACGACCCGCCGCCCCCGCACTCCCTACCCGCGATGCGCTCACGGGTGAGCCCTTCACCATGGACCTTGCTGCGGTGAAGCGCGCGGCGGCGCGAACCGCGGGCCGGCTCCATGTCACGCCACTGCTCAGCTCCATTGGCGCAGCGGAGGCACTACGCCGAAGCGGGGGACCACTCCTTGGCGACGGTCGCATCCGATTGAAGTCAGAACATCTGCAGCGCACCGGCTCATACAAAGTGCGCGGCATGTTGAATCGCGTGACGCACATGGTCGAGCACTTCGGTGAGGCAGAGGTGCAGCGGCGCGGCCTGATCACCTTCAGTGCTGGCAACGCCGCCGCGGCATATGCATGGGCGGGGCGCGAATTCAAGGTGCCAGTCCACGTTGTGATGCCGCGCAGCGCCGTCCCTGCGAAGATCGCCGCGTGCGAGTCGTATGGCGCAACCGTGCACCTTGTTGACGGGTTGATGGGCGAGGCAGCACTCCTGAAAGATCAGCTCATTAAAGATCTCGGACTCTTTGATGCACACCCGTTTGATGACCCATATGTCATCTCGGGACACGGCACGCTTGGCGCAGAGATCCTTGATCAACTCCCCGAAGCGGATGTAGTGATCGGCGGACTCGGCGGTGGCGGCATGCTCTGCGGTGCCGCCGTGGCACTCCGTGCACTGAAGCCATCGATTCGCATTTACGGCGTAGAGCCAGAAGGCTCCGCTGCGGTGAAGCTGGCGGTCGAGGCAGGAGCTGTTGTCCCTGTGCAGCCGAAGTCGATCGCCGATGGTCTCGGCGCACCGTACGCTGGCTCGTGGACGTTGCCGCTCGCCTCAACGCTGATTGACGCCTGCATCACGCTTCCTGACGAAGAGATCCTCGGCGGCCTCCGCTTCCTCGCGGAGCGCTGCAAGCAGGTGGTGGAGCCCGCTGGTGCCGCTGCGCTCGCCGCCCTCCTCTTTGGACGTATTCCTGTGTCACAAGGTGATCGCGTGGTTGTCATTGTGAGCGGCGGCAACGTTGACCTGACCCGGATGCCCGAGTTTCTCTCCCGCGCCC
>CAIZYO010000097.1 GCA_903937225.1 uncultured Chloroflexota bacterium
CGGGGAGGTAGAAGTCCGGCGCAAACCGCGAGGCGACACGCCCGTCTGTGTGGTGCGTCAGCGGAAATGCGGTCGCTTCGTACTCCCAGCGGATCCCGTAGAAGTCAAGGATTTCGGCAAACTCCGCCTCGCTCTGATGCGCGAAGGGGTGGGTTCCGACTGCAGTCTCCATCGGATTCGCATCGTAGCATCGAGGAGGATCGGATACTCTCCCAGGGTATGGATGAACACATGGGACACAGCTACACCAAAGACCGCAAGGTGCTGATGAACCGCCTCAGTCGACTTGAAGGTCAGGTTCGCGGCATTGGGCGAATGGTCGACGGCGAAGAGTACTGCGTTGACATCCTTCAACAGATCGCAGCGCTTCGCGCCGCGGTGGATGCGCTCGGCCTGCTCATTCTGGAAGACCACGTGCGCGGGTGCGTCAAGAGCGCGGTGGAGAAAGGTGACGCAGACAAATACGTTGAGGAGGTTCTTGATGTGGTGCGCCGCTCTATGGGCCGACCCGCGCGACCGAGCGAGAAGCGTGGTTGAACGAACGCCAGCCGCTCCCAACGAATCCTGACGAACTCCCAGCAACGGAGCGAGCAACTCTCGACGCTCTTGATGCGCTGCTCCAAGCGGCGCCGCTCCCACCGCTCAGCGAGTCAGAGCGGACCGTTCTCACTGCACACCTACGTCTCTTGGATGCGTGGAATCCGTTCATCAATCTGACCCGGATTGAGAGCGCGAGCGAGCGAGCGTCGCGCCACCTTCTTGACGCTCTTGTTGCCGTCCCACTCATTGACCAGTTAGCGCCAGACGGCGGCGCGTTTGCAGATCTCGGCAGTGGTGGCGGGTTCCCTGGAATCCCGCTCGCAGCACGCCTCCTTCATGCGCGTCCGCGCGCAACGTTTGACTTGATTGAAGCGACAGGGAAGAAGGCTCGCTTCCTTGAAGCGGTCACTGCGGCGAGTGGATTGGCGCCGCGGCTTCGCGTCGTTCAGGCACGAGCAGAGGAGCTCGTATCCACAAGCCCGACGCGCTATGACGTGATCGTTGCGCGCGCGGTTGCGCCTCTGGCAGAACTTACGCGACTCGCGCGACCGCTCCTCGCCGCCGGCGGACACCTCGTTGCGTGGAAACGGGAAGGTGACGGTTGGGGAGAAGAACTTGCAACTGCAACTTCTCTCGTTGGACCTGATGCCATTCGCGTGCATCGCGTGAGCCAGCACGGACTCGACCGCGCGCTCCTCGTCCTCGTGAGTGGATGAGGTACGGCTGCAGGTATAGAATCGGAGTTGAGCGCGGCAAAGAGAGGCATTGGTCACTCTGAACCCCTGACCGGCCTCACCGCCGGCCCTTGAAGCTATAGAGGGCGGTCCTACGTCATGACGAACGAGAGTAAGAACCCCGCGCCGCTTGGCGATGACGAAGAGTGGTTTATTGAAGAGGAGCCAGACCACCTCGTCGCCTCTGAGGCAGGGAGTGAGCCAGTAAACAGCGTTGGTCGAGCCACCCTCGCGGCAAAGACCGCAATCTTCGGGCGGCGCCTCTCAAACGCGGAGGAGGGTGAGGAGCGGCTGCCGAAGAAGTTCGCCCTTCCAGTCTTCTCTTCGGACGCAATCTCTTCGAGTGCCTATGCGAGCGAAGAGATCCTCATTGTTCTCGCCTCAGCGGGTGCCTCCTACCTCGCCTTCGGTCCCGTCATCGCCCTCGCAGTTGGGCTCCTTCTCGGGATCGTGGCGATCAGCTATCGCCAGGTCTGCTTCGGCTTCCCGAAGGGGGGCGGCGCGTACGCGGTCGCCTCAAGCACGCTCGGCACGGTGCCGTCACTCGTGGCGGCATCAAGCCTCGTCATTGACTACGTCCTCACTGCGGCCGTGAGCACCGCTGCTGGTGTGGCAGCCATTACGTCAGCGCTCCCTGAACTCCTGCCGTGGCGCGTAGAGATGGCACTCGGTGCCCTCTTCCTCCTGGTCCTCGCAAACCTGCGCGGCCTTCGCGAATCCGGTCGTCTCTTTGCCATTCCCACCTACCTCTTCGTCGGCGGTGCACTCTCGGTGATTGGAATTGGGCTCATCCGCATTGCGCTCGGCGATCCCGCGGTGAATTGGAGTCAGGGCATTGTCGTTGAATCGCATGACGGCATGCAGCTCATTCTCCCCTTCCTGCTACTGAAAGCTTTTGCATACGGATCTGTCGCGCTGACTGGTACCGAAGCAATTTCCGACGGCGTTGCTGCGTTCAAGAAGCCAGAGGCGAAGAATGCCGCGGACACGATGGCGATCATGGCGGTGCTCCTTGCCACCATCTTCTTTGGAATGTCGCTGCTCGCCTTCGCGTTCGGCAAAGTGCCCCAAGAAGTTGGTGGCGAGACTCTTATCTCACAAATTGCTCGAGCAACGCTTGGCGGAGGTATTCCATACGCCATCTTCCAGATTGCAACGACTGGGATCTTGCTTCTGGCTGCGAACACCGGGTTCAACGGCGGCCCGCAACTTGCGCGCATCTTGGCACGCGATGGATTCCTCCCTCGACAAATCGGTCAACGGAGTGATCGCCTCGCATACGCGGGGGGAATCCTGACCATCGCGGCTGGCGCTGTCATCTTTCTAATTGCAACTGGCGCACTAGTCACGCTGTTGATCCCTGCATATGCGATCGGCGTCTTCCTCGGTTTCACCATCAGTCAAATCGGCATGGTGGTGCACTGGCGGAAGCTTCGTGGTGAAGGCTGGCGCGGGAAGGCTCTCCTCAATGGCGTTGGCGCAACCGTCACCGGTGTCGTGCTTGTCATCATTTCTGTTGCAAAGTTTGCAGCCGGTGGATGGATCATCTTTGTACTCGTACCGCTCGTTGCACTCTTCATGGCCGCTGTGCGCCAGCGCTACAACCGGCATGAACGCGAACTCTCGATCAAGCCTGGACTCATCTTTGATGCGCCGCACCGACCACGACGCATCATTGCTCCGTTCGGGGAGATCAATCGCTCGACGGTTCGTGCCATCACACTCGGACGAATCCTGGAGGGGAAGACGGGTGAGTTGATCGCCGTGCGCGTTGTCTTTAGCGAAGAGGAGGAGCGTGAGATCCGCACGCACTTTGAAACCCTCTTCCCAGGGGTAAGGCTGGTGACGGTGGAGTCACCGTACCGACTGATCGTTGAGCCGATCTGCCACTTCCTCGACGAGCTTGAGGAGCTCCCCCACGCTTCAGGAGAGTTGCCGATCAATGTGGTGATGATTCCGGAGTACGCGGGGCGCCACTGGTGGGATCGAATCCTCCATAACGGCAACGGGAAGCGCCTCAGGGACACCCTGCTCGGCCGCCGCAACACAGTGATCGTGGATCTTCCGTACCGCCGGGACGTGGAGTAGGCACGATCTACCCTTGCCACCCTTTGCGGAGGGTAGTTGACAATGGTATTGGTAGGGTTCTAGGATACGTAGGTGTTCAGGAGCAGCGGAGCTGGAATTGACCCCTCGCGCCCCGTCTACGTGATCAGCGTGGCGGCGCAGCTGGTGGCCGTCCATCCACGAACGCTCCGAATCTACGAAGAGGCTGGGCTGATCTGCCCCTCACGCACAGAGACCAACATCCGCCTCTTCTCCGAAAACGATCTCCGCCGAATCCTCTGGATACGACACCTCACGCAGGATCTTGGCGTGAACCTTGCCGGGATCAAGCTCCTCTTCCAGTTGGAGGAGCGTCTCGGTGAACGAATCCTTGAACGACTCTACGAAGAAGGAAACAAGCAAGGCGAACGAGAGCGAACCGCAGCACATGAAGGAGGGCGACGATGAGCGACAAGCGACGCAACGATGAACTAGAGGGCGAAATGAGCGAAGAGATGGAACTTGAGATTGATGAGGCGGTAGCCGCCGCTGATGAGGACGGAACTCCGGTGCCAAGCGGCCTCGGTCGATTCCCGCTCGTTCCACTTCGCGAGATCGTCATCTTCCCAGAGATGGTTGCGCCGCTCAAGGTTGGGCGCGATAAGAGCGTTGCCGCAATTCGCGCCGCCGCAGCTGGAGAGGGTTGGCTCGCACTGATCACTCAGCGAGAGGCCGAGCAGGAAGATATCACTGATATCACGCAGCTTCATGACGTAGGAACGCTTGCCAAAATTGCACAAGTGGTGAATCTCTCCGACGGAACGATCCGCGCGGTGGTGCAGGGCCAGAAGCGCATCGCGATTCACTCGCTCGACACTTCAGGGCCTTCACTGATGGTTGAAGTGGAGATCATTGAAGTTGAAGAGGCAGAAGGCGTAGAGGTTGAAGCGCTCATGAAGAGCGTCCAGGCGCAGGTGGAGACGTATGTCACCTCTGGCGCACCAGTTCCGCCGGAAGCTGCGGTCGCTGCGAAGAACATCAGTGACCCAGGCCTCTTGGCCGACATGACGGCGTACACGCCAGATATGACAACCGAGCAGCGACAAGAGCTGCTTGAGATTGTTGATGTGGTCGATCGACTCAAGTACGTCTCCGCATTCCTTGCCCGCCAGATTGAGATCCTTGAAATCAAGGGGAAGATTCAATCTGATGTGCGCACGGAGATGGATAAGTCCCAGCGTGAATACTTCTTGCGCGAGCAGCTCAAGGCGATTCAGCGCGAGCTCGGCGAGGACGATCCGCAACAGGCGGAGACGAATGAGTTGCGCGAGAAGGTTGAAGCGGCAGACATGCCGGATGAGGTGCGTAGCCGCGCACTGAAGGAGCTCGATCGAATGGCGCGCATTCCGTCTGCCTCCCCTGAGGTTGGCGTGATTCGCACGTATGTTGATTGGCTCATCGCAATGCCGTGGAACGTGGCAACAGAGGACCGTATTGAGATCTCTGAAGCGGCAAAGGTACTTAGCGACGATCACTATGGCCTGGAGAAGGTGAAGGAGCGCATCATCGAGTACCTCGCGGTGCGCAAGCTTGCCCCGCAGGTCAAGAGTCCGATCCTCTGCTTCGCAGGGCCTCCGGGCGTAGGAAAGACGTCGCTCGGTAAGTCCATTGCGAAGGCGATGGGTCGCAAGTTCGTGCGCATGAGCCTCGGCGGCCTCCACGACGAAGCGGAGATTCGAGGGCATCGACGCACCTATATCGGCGCACTCCCTGGGCGAATTGCGCAGGGGATCAAGACGGCAGGGACGAAGAACCCTGTCTTCATGCTGGACGAGATCGACAAGGTTGGCGCGGACTTCCGTGGCGACCCGTCAGCCGCCCTGCTTGAGGTGCTCGATCCCGAGCAGAACGCAACCTTCCAGGACAACTATTTGGAGGTGGAGTTTGATCTCTCGCAAGTACTCTTCGTTGCAACGGCAAACCAGCTGGACACGATTCCGGACGCGCTCCGTGATCGTATGGAGATCATCCAGATCCCTGGCTACACCGAAGCGGAGAAGCTGGAGATCGCCAAGCGTTACATCGTTCCGAAGCAGCGTGAAAATCACGGCCTCAAGGAGAGTCAGGTAACCATCCCAGACGAGACGATGGTGCACCTAATTCGCCACTACACACGCGAAGCTGGCGTGCGCAATGCGGAGCGAGAGATCGCCACGTTGATGCGCAAGGTTGCGCGCGGTGTGGCTGAGAAGAAGATTCGTAAGGGGAGCGTTGACCTGAAGAAGCTCGCCGCATGGCTTGGGCCAGAGCGACACGAGTACGGCGAGATGGACCTGGATGACCAGGTCGGTTCGGCGACCGGCCTTGTGGTCACGCCAGTTGGCGGCGACGTGGTCGCTGTTGAGGTCGGCATCATGGAGGGACGTGAAGAGTTGATCCTCACCGGACAGCTCGGCGACGTGATGAAGGAGTCTGCACGCGCAGCGCTCACCTGGATCAAGTCCCATGCAAGCGAACTTGGCATTGCACAAGAGCGATTCGAAAAGCTCGGGCTGCACATCCACGTACCCGCCGGTGCCATTCCAAAAGATGGACCCTCTGCAGGGGTGACAATCGCAACAGCGATTGTCTCCGCACTGACGGGGATTCCGGTCCGCAAGGATGTGGTGATGACTGGCGAGGTCACGCTGCGAGGCCGTGTGCTACCGATCGGTGGGCTCAAGAGCAAGGCGCTCGCGGCACACGCCTCTGGCGCACGTTTGGTCTTGATTCCGAAGAAGAACGAAAAGGATCTCCCGGAGATTCCAGAGGAGATTCGCAAGGCGTTGAAGATCGTTCCTGTGGAGACGATCGGACAGGTGTTGGAGCATGCGCTGCGTCGCAAGCCGAAGACACTCCCGACCGGATCGACGCCGGCGCGAACGCCGCGCATTGCTGGACGATCACTCCGTGCGCCAGGCGCACCAGGGGTCACCGTTCGCCCGAGCTAGCTCGTGGAGGCGCAACGCCAGGCGGCGGAGCAGATTGCGGAGAGGGTGCGTCGCGCGTTAGCGCGCGACGCGTCGGGGAACCTCCCCCCGCTCCCCTTTCCACTGCAACCAAACCTGATGCCGCGCCGTCTCCCCGGCCTTGAGCCGGTTGATCTCAACCCTCCGGTGGAGGGGGTGCCGCGCGTTGCGGCCGTTACCGCACTCCTGATTCCGCCAGTAGCACTCGGCAGCTGCTCGATTGGGGGTGGCGGGGCGAGCCTAGAGGTGCATCCGTTTGACTGCCAGGTGCTCTTGATCAAGCGCGCACAGGGTGGCACGCACGGCGGGCAACTCGCCCTTCCGGGCGGGAAGATGGAGCACGGCGAGACACCGCAACAGACGGCCATCCGCGAACTGCATGAAGAACTCGGTTTTGACGCAGACGACCCGCAGCACGGCATCACTCTTGTTGGGACGCTCGATCCCGCCTACATCCCGGCGAGCAACTTCCTGATCCATGTGGTGGTTGCGGTCGCGCCAGAGACGCCCACGTTGAGCCCCGACCCTACAGAGGTGGCGGGGGTGGTCGGAGCTGAGCTCGGCATCTTCGACCCGAGACTGCCAGTGCATGACGTTGATGGCGACCAGAACGGTGTGCCGCTCCGCTACGGCGCCTTTGTGGTGCCGGGTGAACTGCGGGTCTGGGGGCTTACCGCTCGCCTGCTGTGCGAACTCGCGGGCCGGGTGGCGGAGGAATCGGCGCGCTAAATCCCTTCGGGAGCTCGCCCTGCTCCGCAAGCCTGCGGATCACAAACCCGTAGTACTCCTCAACCGCCTGACCGACACGCTCCCAGGTGAAGAGTTGCGCGCGCTCTTCACCTGCGCGCGAAAGCTGCGCGCGGAGTGCTGGATCATCAATCAGTCGACGAATGGAAGCGGCGAGCGCATCGGCGTTTCCTGGCTCCACCAAGATTCCGTCCCGCTCACGCCGCACCACACCGCGATATCCGTGAATGTCAGAACAGATGATTGGTGCGCCAGCTGACATCGCCTCAAGCAGCACGATCCCGAACGACTCTCGCCCTGTTGCTGGTGACACATAGATGTCCGCCGTCTTGAAGAGTTGCGCCTTCTGCGCCTCTGACACGCGACCGAGGAACTCTACGTCATCAAGCTGCCGCGTCAGTACATAGCGACGCGCTTCCCGCTCACCTGGTCCGGTACCAACAAGAAGCAGCCGCGCACGGACGCCATCGCGCTGCAACTTTCGGAATGCGCGCAGCAGGTGGATGAGACCCTTCCGAGGCTCCATGCGACCAACGAAGAGAATGTTGGGGACGCCGTCACGATACCGAGCAATTGGCACCGCGCGCTGATACCGCCCGGGCTCCACGCCGTTTGGCACGATCTTGTACTCGCCAGGGAAGTAGCGGCTGATGAAGTGTCGCGCGGCGGGGCTGACGGCAATCCTACCGTGCAGTTTCCCTGCGTAATGTCCAAGCATCCGCTTCCCAAATTCATAACTGATAGAGAGTCCACCGAACGCATGGAAGGTTCCAACATTTACGGAAGTTGAAAGTGTGAGTGTTACCAAGCTCAAGAATGGAACGAATGGTTCGTGATAGTGAAGTACATCAAAACGCTCGCGCTCCAAGATTGCGCGCATCTGCGCAAGATATGTGGGGCTCAACGTGATTGTTCCCATGGAGCCATTGAATGGAACACTAAATCCCTTTCCAACGCGGATGATGTCTCCTTCGCTCGCCTTCTGAAGTCCGTGGCTGCTCGTGATGATGCGCACATCATGCCCGCGCGCACGTAGGACTCGATACAGCGAACCGACATGATCATTGACGCCGCCTGGCATGGGGTATGCGTATGGAGTCACAATGCCGATCTTCATCGCTCGTCCTCCGGTTCGTATCGTGCCGGCCGACGGCGGCTCCCCGGGTAACCCAAGTCTCGACCGCGTCGCTCACCACCAAGCGTCCAAAGCGGCCGTGTGACACCAGCAACGTCTTGTCCAAGACCGATGAGATTGCGGAGAAGTTGGCGACCGAAGATTCCAGGGCTCTCTGTCAGCGTGTGATCGCTCCCTGAGCCAACACTTACGGTGCGCGAGAGGATTGCGCTGCGGAGCGCCTCTGGGCTTGAACCCTCAAAGGCTGTCCAGACTCGACCGATCGCGCTCAAGACGTGCGCGTCCGAGCTCCCGATGGTTGCAAGCCCGATCTCGTGGTTGAGCTTCGCCACGCGGCGGCGTGGATAGGTGCCGAAGATCGTTGGGTTGTAGGTCTCAATGCCATCCGGCCGGCTGGCCGGGTCGCGATCTGCGGCGACTGAGCGGATCGTCCCCTCCTGGGCGCAGAGCGGGTGTGGGAAGAGCGGGTGGGCCACGATTGCGATCCCTCCCTGCTCATGGATCTCAGCGATTGAGCGTCGTAGTGAGCGCAGCGGGCGAATTCGCTCCTGTAGGAAGAGGCCGAGTAGGTGACCCTGCAGCGTGGAGATCTCTTCGCCAACAATCACCTGGACGCGGAGTCCGTTCCGTTGCGCCATCTGCTGCGCCGCCTGTGCCGCGTCAATGCGATCGTGATCCGTGATCGCGATCAGATCAAGACCAACCTCTTCCGCGCGAGCCAAGACCTGGGAGACAGACGCCGTCCCATCCGAGGCCATCGTGTGAATGTGTAGATCGGCACGCGACACGCTCTGATTCATACGCGAAGATCGTCCCAGATTGGATAGAAGAGCGTCCACCACTGCTCTGGAGCCTTCATGATCAGCTCCTCAAATACGCGAGAGATTCCAACAAGAGTGACGCGCGTCC
>CAIZYO010000098.1 GCA_903937225.1 uncultured Chloroflexota bacterium
AAAGAGTGCGGGGCTCCAGCGGGAAGACCGCGTGGAGATGGAGATTCGAGGTGCCCCGAGCGAACTGGAGCAGCATCGGGGGGAGATCGTTAGCGCGGTTGGCGCGCTCCGCTGCCTCTTCGCAGCGAACGGGGGAGCACCACTCTCTGGGTGGGAGCGCGCGACCGTGGCGCTCTCTGGAGGCGACGCGGAACTGTTCATTCGCCGCGCGACCGAATGAGGCGTGCACTTGTCGTTGGTGTGGCGAGCCTCGTCTTTCTGCTTGATCGGTTCAGCAAATCGGTGCTCCCTGATCTACTAAGTGAGGGCTCTCCACGGGAGATCATTGGAAGCACCCTGCAGTTGATTCGCAGTGAGAACCGAGGCGGTCTCTTCGGCCTCTTCCAAGGGAGCGCACCGATCCTTGCACTCTTGAGTCTCGGCGTCGTGGTTGCACTCTTGGTGGTGCATGAGCGGGAGGGTGAGCGGCGACCGTCTGCGCTGACCTTTGCAACCGGGCTCTTGATCGGTGGTGCGCTGGGGAATCTGCTCGATCGCATCACGATGGGCTACGTGCTCGACTTCATTGACCTTGGGGTTGGCTCCTTGCGCTTCTGGACCTTTAATGTGGCTGATATGGGAATTAGTTTCGGGATCTTGATGATGCTGCTCGCGGCACTCCGTTCACCGCGTGAACGTGACCGGAGGAACCGATGAGCGACCCTCGAGAGATTGATCTTCCGATCCCGCCTGAAGCGGCGCGACAGCGTGCGGATCGATTCGTTGCAGATCGTTGCGGTCTCTCTCGTTCGTTCGTCCAGCGTTTGATCAGCGAGGGGCGGCTCACCATGAACGGCGTGGAGATTCGCGCAAGCAGCACGCTGATTCCGGGAGGCACGCTCCACCTTTCTATCCCGCCAGTGGCTGATGCGCAGCTCCTGGCTGAAGAGATCCCGATTAGCGTGGTGTATGAAGACGAAGACATCCTTGTGGTGGACAAGCCTGCGGGGCTTGTGGTGCACCCGGCTCCCGGGCATGCAAGCGGAACACTCGTGAACGCGCTCCTCCATCATGTGGAGGACCTTCCTGGCATTGCAGGGGTTGCGCGTCCTGGACTCGTTCACCGACTTGATAAAGACACCTCAGGCCTGCTGGTCGTGGCGAAAGGGGATCTTGCTCAGTCAAGCCTCATGGCACAACTGAAGGCACGACGTGTCAAGAAGACCTACATCACGCTCGTGCAGGGCCCTGTTGCTGCGGAGGTCGGTCGGATTGAGGCCCCAATCGGTCGTGACCCATCGGAGCGAAAGCGGATGGCGGTCGTTGCCGGCGGTCGCCCGGCCACAACTGGCTACCGAGTGCGTGAGCGTTTCGCGGGCTGGACGATGCTCGAAGTCGATCTGATCACCGGTCGAACGCACCAGATCCGCGTTCATTTGACGGAGATCGGTCATCCGATCGCCGGCGATCCAACGTACGGGAACGGAACGAGCCGACGCGGACCTGAAGGGACAACGAGGCTCTTCCTGCATGCCTGGCGGATCGCGTTCACCCATCCGCGCGACGGGCGGCTGATGCGGCTTGAGGCGCCACTCCCTCCGGATCTGCAGCTCCCTCTTGATACGCTACGGTTGCACGGAGAGAGATCGGAGGGCTGATGCCAGGTCAGCGTCGCGATGGCGCAGCAGGAGCGCAGGTGATTGTGATCTCAGGCCCCAGTGGCGTGGGAAAGGACACAATCATTAACGAGTTGCGTCGCCGACCGATCGGTCAGACCTTCCACTACGTGGTGACCTGTACTACTCGAGAACCGCGATCGGGTGAGATGAACGGCGTGCACTATCACTTCCACACCGACGAATCATTCACTGCCCTGCGCGAGGCGAGCGGTCTGCTTGAGTCCGCGACGGTTCACGGGCGCTCGTACGGGACGCCTCGGAGTGAGGTTCGAGAGGCGCTGGAGCGTGGCGAGGATGCGATCCTTAAGATCGACGTGCAAGGGGCGCGCAGCGTTCGCGCAGAGATTCCCGAGGCGATCCTCATCTTCATTGCGCCACCGTCGCCCGAGGCGCTCGCTGCCCGACTCGCGGGCCGCGGGACTGAGTCTCCGGAAGATCTTGTGACTCGAGCGCGAAGTGCGATCGTGGAGATGGATCGTGCAAAAGAGTATGACTACCTCGTACTCAACGAAACTGGTTACCCGGAAGAGGCGGCCGCGCAGGTTGAGAAGATCGTGCTCGCGGAACGCGCCAAGCATCCGGAGCGTCGGATCAGCGTGTGAGTGGGGGCGACGTGCCCCGAACCGTGCGGCCCAGTGATCCGCCGAACACCGTTCGAATTGCGGTGGATCTCCCTGGCCCTCAAGGGGAGCGCCTCTACGACTATTTGCCCCCAGAACATGGAGAGGTTGAGATTGGAGACGCGGTTGTCGTGCCATTTGGCGGGCGGCGCGCGATTGGGATCGTTACCTCAAACGTTGGCGCACTCCCGCCTCCCTCTGGCGTCACCCTAAAGCGTGCGGAGGCGAAGCTAAGCGGCGACCCCCTGATTGGATCGCTCGGCATGCGCCTCGCTGAGGCGATTGCCACACACTGGCTCGCACCGCTTGCTCTGACGGTTCGTTCGCTCCTTCCGCCTGGTCTTCTTGACAAGGTGGAGGTTGCCATTCGCTCGGTGGGTGCGCCAAGTGAAGCAGAGGAGCGTGTAGGGATCAGCCAGACATGGGTTTCGGTGGACCGACTTGCTGGGGCACGTGGGAGCGGACGTAGCGCGCTCCTCGCGCTGATTCGAAGTGGTGAGCGCGATGGTCGGCTTGAGCGAAGTTGGAGGCTGAGCGCCGTGCATGGTCGCCTTATCGAAGAAGCGTACGCATCACGAACAAGCGCCGCTGACCTGCCAGATGCCCGTACTCGCCTCGGACTCCGCCAGCGCGAGTTGCTGGCAGCGCTGGATCGCGCCGAAGCCAGCGGCGATGGACAGGTACGTGCAGCCGATCTCCCTGGCGGGCTTCCCGCCGCCCGTCGACTTGCAGCCCTCGGTCTCGTGCAGATTGCGATGCGACGACACCAGCGACGTCACGCTGATCGCCGCGACAACGTCATCAGCGATCTCTCTGTCTCCGAGTGGAGCCCCACACAGCGCGCACTCCTCAGTGAGCCGCGCCTTGATGGCGTCACGCTGATTGATGGCGCGCCAGGATCGGGGAAGAGTCGTCTCGCCGCTGAGATCGCGTCGCGCACGCTCTCTGCGGGGCGTTCAGTGCTCTGGCTCGTCCCTGAGGCAACGCAGGTTGCGCTTGCTGCTGATGTGCTTCGGAGCATCACAGGGGTTGAGCCGGAACTCGTGCATTCAGGGGCGAGCCAAGGTGAGCGGCTGGATGCTCA
>CAIZYO010000099.1 GCA_903937225.1 uncultured Chloroflexota bacterium
CCCAACCGCCTCCACCGCAGCGCGCTCCCAATAGAGCTGGTTATGGCGCGAGCGGTGCCCAGCACGAGCCCAGTTACTGATCTCGTACCAGTTGAATCCGGCGGCCGGAAGTGCAGTGTCGAGTAGCTCAAGCTCCTCTGCGCCACGCTCTTCGTCTTGTGCAGCGGCGGCGCGCGTGCGCCACGCAAGCGCACCGGCGGGTGTGGCGAGTCGATCGTCCGCGTTGCCAGCATCAGCCCCTTCGGTGGCGAGAGTGAGCGCGTAGACGCTGATGTGATCAGGGGCAAGTGCAATCGCGTCGCTCAGCGACGTTGACCACGACTCCAGAGAGACGTCAGGTAGATCGGCGAGTAGATCAATGGAGACGCTCGTTGCGCCCGCGGCGCGTGCCGCCGCCACACTCTCCACCACATCGCCCGGACCGTGACGGCGGCCAAGGTCGCGAAGTGCCGCCGTGTTCATGCTCTGCACGCCAATACTGAACCGCGTGACCCCCGCTTGGACCGCAGCACGCGCATCGCCGCGCTCATCAGCCCCCGGGTTGCACTCCAAGGTGATCTCTGCGCCATCCGCGAGTCCGAATCGATCACGCACGCGCGCGATCAACCCAGCGAGCGCCTCCTCTGGAAGGAGCGAAGGTGTACCGCCGCCCAGATAGAGACTCTCGAGCGGCGCGCGAGTGCCGTCACCCATGCGCAACGCGCTGCCAAGAGCTCCAAAGGCCTTGTCACTCCCCGTGGCGCGCAGATCGATCTCGCGCTCCACCGCCCGCAGGTACCCGCCCATCCGTGATCGCGGGCCAAAGGCGGCAGCGCCGGCAATTACGACGAAGTCGCAGTAGGGGCAGAGCGAGCGACAGAAGGGGACGTGAAGGTAGAGACCGCGAGGTGGCTGCGGACTAATCACTATCGGTGCGAAGCACGGCGAGGAAGGCCTCTTGTGGGATCTCAACGGAGCCGACGCGCTTCATCCGCTCCTTCCCCTCCTTCTGCTTCTCGAGCAACTTCTTCTTGCGCGTGATGTCGCCGCCGTAGCACTTGGCGAGCACGTTCTTGCGCACCGCCTTCACCGTCTCGCGCGCAATGATCGTGCCGCCGATCGCCGCCTGAATCGGCACTTCGAACATCTGGCGCGGGATCAGCTCTTTCAGTTTGGAGGCAAGGTTGCGTCCGGAGCCCTGCGCTCGATCGCGATGAATGATGGTGCTCAGCGCATCAACAGGCTCACCGTTTACCAAGATGTCAAGTTTTACGAGCGGCGCCACACGATACTCCGACTCAACGTAGTCAAGGGATGCATACCCCTGCGTGCGGCTCTTCAGCTGATCAAAGTAGTCAACGATCAGTTCTGCGAGCGGGATCTGGAAGCTCATCACCACACGCTTCTCATCGAGATACTCCATGCCGTCAAAGATGCCGCGCTTATCGGTGGAGAGGTCCATGATGGTGCCGATGTAGCTCGATGGCGTCACGATTGATGCGTTCACCCACGGTTCGCGAATCTCATCAATGTGGTTTGGGCTCGGTAGTTGCGCGGGATTGTTGATCAGCAGCTCACCCTTTCCGTTGCTGAGGTGCACCTGGTACTTGCAGGAGGGCGCCGAAGCGATCAGCTGGAGGTTGAACTCGCGCTCAAGTCGCTCCTGCACGATCTCCATGTGCAGCAGACCGAGGAAACCGCAACGGAACCCGAAACCGAGCGCAGCCGATGATTCGGCCTCAAAGGTGAAGCTCGCATCGTTCAGGTGCAACTTCTCCAGTGCTTCGCGGAGCGCCGGGTAGTCATCGCCGCTCAGTGGGTAGAGCCCCGCGAAGACGAGTGGGAGTGCAACCTGATATCCAGGGAGCGGCACGGTTGCCGGGTTAAGTGTGGTGGTGACGGTGTCACCGACGCGCGCGTCGCGCACGCTCTTCAAGCCCGTTGCGATGTAGCCAACTTCGCCAGCCTGAAGCTCCTGCACGGGCACGTGTTGCGGTCGGAAGTAGCCGAGCTCTACAGGGACACACTGCGCGCCAGAGCCCATCATGGTGATCGCCTCGCCCATCTTCAGCCGACCCTCTTGCACGCGGATGTAGTTCACCACGCCCTTATACGTGTCGTAGTGCGAGTCAAAGACGAGCGCCTTCAGTGGCGCATCGAGTGGTCCGCTCGGTGCAGGGATGCGCTTCACGAGCGCCTCCAAGATCTCTGGGATCCCCTTCCCCTCTTTCGCCGACGCGAGGATCACCTCTTCGCGTGGGATCGCGAGCGTCTCCTCCAACTCGTTCATTACCGCCTCAGGGTCAGAGGCGGGGAGGTCGATCTTGTTGAGCACAGGGATGATGACGAGTCCCATCTTCATGGCCAAGTGCACGTTGGCGAGCGTCTGCGCCTCAATCCCCTGGCTCGCGTCCACCACAAGGATTGCGCCGTCGCAGGCCTGCTAGCTGCGCGAAACTTCGTAGGCAAAGTCCACATGGCCTGGCGTGTCGATCAAGTTGAGCCCGTAGTTCAATCCGTCTCCCGCCACGTACTCAAGGCGCACCGCGCGCGCCTTGATCGTGATCCCCTTCTCGCGCTCAAGGTCCATGGAGTCGAGCATCTGCGAGGTCATCTGGCGCGGATCGACGGTGTGGGTGGCCTCCAGCAGCCGGTCGGCGAGCGTGGACTTGCCGTGGTCAATGTGCGCGATGATGCTGAAGTTGCGCAGTCGGGACTGGGGGATGTCACTCATATCCCCTCAAGAATCGCACGACGCGGCACTTGCCGTCGGTCGCCCCCATACCTCCCAGCGGAGCGGCCTCGTGGCTGGGCGAGCGAGGGGCTCCCCTCTGCTACGATCGCCCGACGGCTCGCTCTGAGCCCCTGAAGTTGATGGAGTGATGGAATGGGAAAGACCCCTCGTACGTACAAGGGCGCACGAACGCCGCAGTCCCTCAAGGAGGTTCGCGCCTCCGCCCGACGCGGCGCCGTCCAGCAGCCGAAGCGCACCGAGGCGAAGAGCCGCGTGACGAGCGCCGTTGCCATCCTCACCGGGAAGAAGACGGGCGATGCCACTGCCGCAGTCTCTGCCGCAGCGAGCGCGCTCGACCGTGCCGCCAAGAGCGGCGCAATTCACAAGAACGCCGCCGCCCGACGTAAGTCACGACTCGCCAAGAAGGCGGCCGCTGCGAAGGCGAGCCCGACCGGCACCACCACGGCGATCGTTGTGAAGAAGGCGAAGAAGAAGGCGGCGATTTCAGGCGCCAAGCGCGCAGCGGCCACCAAGGCCGCCGCCGCAAAGGCGATTGAAGCGAAGGCACTCGCCGCCAAGCCAGCCGCGAAGAAGCCAGCCGCGAAGAAGGCAGCAACGAAGAAGAGTGCGGGAAAGCCGCCCGTGAGTGGCGGCGCATAGCCTTCGTCTCAGTCGGCTGAGTCGGGCCACCCGCTGATGCGCTACCTCTCGGTCGCCTCACCGTTCAAGGACGAGGGGCCGTATCTGGTTGAATGGATTGAGTTCCATCTCTCGCAAGGGGTGGAACACTTTTATCTGTACAACCACAACAGTTCAGATGACGGACCTTCAACCATTCAGCGCTACGTAGACGCGGGAGTCGTCACGCTCATCCATTGGGATCGCGACAGCAAACACGGGGTGGTCAAGCACTGCATCGAAAACTTCAAGAACGACTCCCACTGGATTGCATTCATTGACCTTGATGAATTCCTTTACAGCACGGAGGGTCTGCTCCCGAAGCTTCTGACTGAATTTGAGCCGTATCCAGCCCTCTTTGTCCACTGGCTCTGTTTCGGTTCGTCGCGGCACATTCAGAAGCCCGCTGGCGGGATCCTTCCGAATTTCCTCTGGCGCGCAGATGAGAAGTGGTTGCGCAATGGACAGGGGAAAAGCATTGTCAATCCGCGAGAGGTGGACACGTCAAAGACAAGAACTGTCCATCGAATGAGCTATTTCAGTGGCGCCCGTGACGTTGATGAGGACATGAGGTTTCCAGACGATGGCGTTGGGGTCGCGGCCCGCATCTCGCGACTCCTCTTCAAGAGTGGACACGACACTCTCTGGTCAAGGCTGGCCAAACGGATCGCGCTCTGGATGCCGTTGCTCATTGATCCGTACAGCGGTCATCACACTAGGATCACGCATCGAAGGATTCGTATCAATCACTACATTGTGAAATCAGAAGAGGAGTATTTTGGCAAGATGAAGCGGATGTCTCGACGTCCGGCTAAGTACAACATGGTGTTTTTCAAGTACCACGATCGCAATGAGGTGCGAGATGATCGATTCGCTCCACCACATTCGGACAGTAAGGGCTTGTCCTAGCTTTGCTGCGGAGCGCCCTCGTGTTCAGTAGGTCGACGCGGCGCGCCCGGCAGATAAAGCAGCCCACCGAGTAGAGCCGCACCGAGCGTGCTCCCAATCAAGAGTTGCGCGCTCCCCATCTGGCCCGTCCAGTACCAGTCGGTAAAGCTCGCCAGATCGGTGATCCCTTCTTCGATCAACGCGTCAGCGCCGCCCTCTGCCGCCTGATATCGCGCGTACACACATGCCGGTCCCGCTTGGCAGGTGAGCGCGCCGCCGCTCCTCTCGTCGCGGTAGCCGGGATCCAGCGAGAAGAAGAAGAGCTTCACGGCGAGGAAGAGGAGTGCGAACGTGACTCCGGTGATGAGCCCGCTCCAGGCGGCGTTTGCAAGGACGCGCCCTGGTCGGCTTCGAAGTTGCTCCGCGCGCTGATTCCCGTACCACCCAATGAGCAGACCGGAGAGCGGGGCAAGGACAAGGTAGGCGGGGTCGATTGGGATCACCATCAGGAAGCTGACGGCGATCGTGAGCGCCATGCCAATGCCAACGACCGCCGCAACATTCGCACCGCGGTCCACGTAGCGGCTCACTTCTTTCCCCGTGCGATTGCAGCACGACCGGGGAAGACCGCTCGAGCGCCGAGGATGGATTCAATTCGAAGGAGTCGGTTGAGCTTGGCGACGCGCTCCGAGCGTGACGGGGCTCCGGTCTTGATCTGTCCAGCATTCGTCGCCACTGCAAGGTCTGCAATCGTGGTGTCTTCGGTTTCGCCGGAACGGTGGCTAAGGATTGCGGACCAACCAGCACCGCGGGCGGCTCCTATGGCACCGAGCGTCTCGCTCAACGTCCCGATCTGATTCGGTTTCACCAGCAGCGCCGTTGCGGCGCGCGCGCTGATCGCTCGCTCAATGCGTGTGACGTTCGTTACCAAAAGGTCATCGCCAACGATTTGAACGGATGTGCCGATGGACTGCACGAGCGCGCTCCAGGAGTCCCAATCATCCTCGGCGAGCCCGTCTTCGATGCTGACAATCGGATACTTGGCGCTCCACGCCGCCCACATCTCAATCAGTTCTCCACTCGTCAGTGTTCGCCCCTCTCGTTTCAGTTCGTATCCACCGTTGCTCGTAAGCAGCTCGGTGGCGGCGGCATCAATGGCAATCCCAACCTGTTCACCTGGCGTGTATCCGGCGCGCTCAATCGCCATCATCAGTGCGTCGAGCGCCGCTTCGTTGGAGGGGAGGCTCGGCGCAAAGCCGCCCTCATCGCCCTGCCCCGTTGCAAGTCCACGTTCGTGCAGATGTGTCCGTAGTGCGGCAAAGATCTCTGCACCTGCGCGAAGCGCCTCACCGTACGTATCAAACCCGTACGGGACAACCATGAACTCTTGGAAGTCCGTTGACTGCTCCGCATGCTTCCCGCCGTTCAAGATGTTGAGTAGCGGCACGGGGAGCGTTACGGCGCCTTCGCCGCCGAGTGACTCGTAGAGTTCCACGCCTTGTTCGGCAGCGCGCGCATGTGCCACGGCCAGTGAGACGCCGAGGAGCGCATTTGCACCGAGGCGTCCCTTGTTTGGCGTTCCGTCGAGGGCGACCAACTGTGCGTCGAGGCCCTGTTGCGACTCCACACTTACGCCAGTGAGCGCATCAGCGATCTCACCGTTCACCGATGCAACCGCCTGGAGCACTCCCTTGCCGCCGTATCGCTTTTTATCGCCGTCGCGTCGTTCAATCGCCTCATGCGCGCCAGTGCTTGCGCCAGAGGGGACGGCGGCGCGACCGAACGCACCGCTCTCAAGATGCGCTTCAACCTCAACGGTGGGGTTGCCGCGAGAGTCAAGGATTTCGCGCGCGTGTAGGCGAGCGATTCGATCGCTCATTCGCTCTTCTTCGCAGGCACCTTCGGCTTTGGTGCCGGCTTCTTCTCTGGCTTCGGCGCCTCCCAGAGGATCGGCATCGTCTCAAACGGTGAGCCGGCGGTTGGGATCACCGCGAGCCCAGGGAGGTCTCGCCCCTCCAGATACTCCAACGATGCGCCACCACCCGTAGAGATGTGCGTCATCTTCCCCGCAAGGTTCAGCTGCTGGAGTGCCGCAATGCTATCTCCGCCTCCCACGACAACGGTTGCACCCGCCTCTGCCTTCTCTGCGGCAAGCTTTGCAAGCTCACGCGTTGCAGTGCCGAACGCAGGGATCTCAAACACTCCGAGCGGGCCGTTCCAGAGGATCGTCTTCACCGACGCCAGTGCTTCGCGCATCGCGGTGATCGAGTCAGGCCCTAGGTCAACCATGTGCCAGCTGGCCGGGAGCTTCTCCGTAGAAACCACCTTGAACTCTGTTCCGCGCGTGACCTCTTTTGCAACCACGCCGTCAACGGGGAGGAGCACCTTCACGCCACGCTCCGCTGCGAGCTTCAGGATTCGGCGCGCATGCTCCACCATCTTCGCCTCATACAGGCTCTTACCAACGCTCCGCCCGGATGCCACAAGGAACGTGTTCGCCACCCCACCGCCAAGGATGAGGAGGTCAACCTTTTGGATCAGCGCCTCAAGGACAGCAACTTTCCCGGAGACTTTGCCGCCACCAACGATTGCTGCGAATGGTCGGCTCGGCTTGTCCAGCAAGTTTGAGAGCGCTTCCACCTCGCTCTCCATGAGGAGACCAACGTACGAAGGGAGAATCCCAGCCACACCAACTGTGCTCGCGTGTGCGCGGTGTGCCGCGCCGAATCCATCGTTGACGAAGACATCGGCATACGAGGCGAGCTTTGCCGCAAAGGCCGGATCATTCTTCTCTTCGCCCGCATGGAAGCGCACGTTCTCCAAGAGGACGAGTTCGCCTGGTCGCAGACGCTTCACGGCATCTTCGGTCCCCACACCGAGTGCGTCCCCCGTGGTGGGAACCATCATCTGTAAGTGATGCGCGAGTCGCTCAGCTGCGGGGCGAAGTCGAAGTCCATCAACGACCTTTCCGTCAGGACGTCCGAGGTGTGATGCGATCACGATTGATGCACCGTCCTCAAGGAGCGCCTTGATGGTTGGGACCGCCGCCCGGATGCGCGAGTCATCAACCACCTTGCCGTCGGAGAGCGGCACATTGAAGTCAACTCGCAAGAGGACGCGCATCTCTCGTGCATCAAGTTCACGAATCGTTCGCTTCCCGGTGGCCGAATAGAGATTGGTTGCAATTCGCCGCGGGCCACTGCTGAGTGGTCGCTGACGTGGTGCAACGCGCGCCACTGGCGCCGGAGTCGCGGGCGAACTTGACGACTTCGCGGAGGGCTTAGACCCCTGGCGATTCGCTGGACGACTTGGTCCTCCAGCCGATGCGCCTGACGCCTGTGTCGCCCCCTTCGGTGGGAGTGGCGGCCCAGGCTTTACCTGCGGTCGATTGGCCGGGCGGCTTGGCGCCATCTTTGGCGCACCAAGGTTCACTCCAGGCTTCCCTGCGGATGGTTTTGGCGGAACGAGTGTTGCTGTCCTCACCACCGGTTTCGGAGTTGGCTTCGCGGCTGGCTTCGGGGTTGGCTTCGCGGCCGGCTTCGCCAACGCAGTTTTTGCTGCAGGCTTTGGCGCAGGCTTCGCTGGAGCGGTTTTTGCTGCAGGCTTTGGTGCAGGCTTCGCTGCACTCTTCGGGGCGGGTTTCGCTGGTGTCGGTGCCTTAAAGAGGCGGGAGAGGATGCCCTTCTTCTCAGCCACGGGCGGCCACGAACTTCACGAGATCCGCAATGCGGCAGCTGTAACCCCACTCGTTGTCGTACCAAGCCACTACTTTGGCGAAGTTGTCGCCGAGCAGCATGGTGCTTGCAGAGTCAATGATTGCGGAGCGAGAGTCGCCACGGAAGTCAGAGGAGACGAGCGGCTCGTCTGAGACGCCGAGAATCCCCTTCATTGGACCACTCGCCGCGGTGCGGAAGGCCGCATTGATCTGCTCGATCGTTGCCGGTCGCTCCAGCTCGGCGGTGAAGTCGATCAGGCTCACCGTTGGTGTTGGGACGCGAACGCTGTATCCGTCAAACTTCCCTTTCAACTCAGGGATCACGAGTGCGAGAGCCGTAGCGGCGCCAGTGGTGGTTGGAATCATGTTCTGTCCTGCGGCACGAGCGCGGCGCGGATCCTTGTGCGAAACATCAAGGATGCGCTGATCGTTGGTGTAGCTGTGCATGGTGGTCATCAGGCCGCGCCGAATGCCGAACGCATCCATCACCACCTTCGCCGCAGGGGCGAGGCAGTTCGTGGTGCAGCTGGCATTGGAGATGATGTGATGCTTCAGCGGATCGTAGCGATCGTCATTGACGCCGAGAACAATCGTGACATCCTCGTTCTTCGCTGGCGCGCTGATGATCACCTTCTTTGCGCCAGCGGTACGATGCGCCGCAGCCTTCGTTGCGTCGGTGAAGATGCCAGTAGATTCAACAACGATGTCCACGCCCATTGCCCCCCATGGAAGTTCGACGGGATCCTTTGCAGCGAGGACCTTGATCCGCTTCCCGTTGATGACAAGTTCGTCACCCTCGGCAACCAC
>CAIZYO010000100.1 GCA_903937225.1 uncultured Chloroflexota bacterium
CACCACAATACGCATGCTTTGCGGGCTTCTCGTGCCAAGTTCCGGCTCGGCGCGGGTGGGAGGTCTGGGTTTTGAGGACGGCGGCGCTCTATCCACTGAGCTACGGGGGCTCGTAGAAGATGGTAGCCCAGCCCCGCGTGGGAGAATACGCCAATGGAGATGCTCCCGATCACCCTCTACATTCGGCCTGAGTGCGAACTCTGCGAGGAGGCACGAGACGCCCTTCGCGCCGCTCTCGCCGACTCCCCCCTCCCCCGCTCGATCCAAGAGGTGGACATCGAACAGGATCCGATCCTCCATAGACGCCTGCTCACGGAAATTCCCGCGATTGAATACCGTGGCGCGCTGCTTGCACACGCCACAAGTCGGCTACGCATTCAGTCGTTTCTCGCGGATGTAGAGAGGCGCGTGTGACCAGTGTCTGAGATCAGCCTGCTCACGGCCATCCTCGCTGGCGCACTCAGCTTCCTCTCGCCATGCGTCCTCCCGCTCGTTCCCGCGTATCTAGGCCGCATCTCAGCGCTCAAGGGCGAAGAGTCTCCCGTTCTGCATGCCGTCCTCTTTGTTGGTGGATTCACCTCACTCTTCACACTGCTCGGCCTCGGCGCCGCATACGCTGGCGGCGCACTCGCAGGGTTTCTCCCCGCAGTTCAACTGCCGCTCGGAGTTGCCGTGATCGCTGGTGGGCTCCACCTAGCCGGCTTCGTGCGCATTCCACTCTTGGACCGCGGCGCGGCTCCTCGCGTCGTTCGCGCCGCCGGTCGCTCAGGGAGTTTTCTCCTTGGTCTCGCCTTCGCCGCGGCGTGGACGCCGTGCATCGGCATCGTCCTTGGCTCAATCCTTGCGCTCGCTGCAACTTCAAGTGATCCAGTCGGGGCAACCGCACTCCTGCTCAGCTACAGCGCGGGCCTTGGGCTCCCATTTGTTCTGATTGCAGTTGTGGCGGCACGCGGTGACGGCGGCACTCCTCGAATCCTCTCCTCGCTCCGTCGCGGCACACGTACGGCCGGTCGGCTCGGTGGGGTTCTCGTCGCACTTATCGGAGTTGCGATCGCTACGGGGCTCCTCCCTCTTCTGGCGCGCTACCTGCCTGGACTTCCCGGACTCTGATCGTGGCAATGATCGGTCCATTCCCGCGTCGCGCACTCGCTCGCATTGTCCTCCTCGCGCTCGTGATTGCGGTCCTGCTTGGGCTCGCTGGCACCAGCATCCCGACCGCCGGTTCGTCAGGTACCGGACTTAACGATCAAGGACAGTATGTGATCGACCCAGATACGAACGGTCCAATTCCCGGCAGCCAGCTCCTCATTCCTTTGAGCCAGCCTGCGGCGGACGGAGAAACATATGGCGACCTGATCGCTGCACGGCGTGCGGCAGGCCTGGGAGAGCCGCGGCTGATCATCGTCGACCTCTTTGCCACCTGGTGTCCGCCGTGCCAACAGGAGACTCCGACGCTGAGATCACTAGATCGTGCCTATCGCGAAGAGGGCCTCCTCATCATCGGAATCTCCGTGCAGGAGTTACGCGAAACGGTTCGCGGGTACGCGGAACGCTACGAGATTGAGTATCCAGTCCTTCTCGACGTTGATGGAGCGCTCTTCCGGGCCGCTCTGGCTGGTGGACTCCCAACGAAGATCCTGCTTGATGCGGAGGGTCGCGTCCTCCAGGTTCTCCCTCGCCCGTTTACGCCAGAGGACGGACCAGGTCTGATCGCTCCGCTCCTACGCGCCCCGTAGCCCTATTCAGCGATAAAGCGGAATCGGTCTCGATCCACTTCGAGGTGCCCGAGCGGCGCATGTAGTTCGTGGCTCTGAGCAATGAGCCACTGGTTCGCAGCCGCCTCAGCAAAGATTGCACTCTTTGCATCAACAGAGACCCACGCTGCGTCATCAAATGCGGTCACCCATCGTGGATTCGCCTGCCAGGGGCGCATGAATAGATCACCCATAAAGAGGAGCGTCCGCTCTCGCCCGCGAATGATGGTTGCCTGAGATCCGGGGGTGTGTCCACCGAGAAGGCGCAGCTCAACCTCTGGGAGGAGCTGGCGCCGATCCAGAAACGCGTCTGGAGGCGAGACTGCAAAGAGGCTCGTCAGAAGCGGCTGATCATAAGCCGCACGTGCGCGCGCGGATGCGCTCGCCAGGGCGTCAATCTCGGCCTGCGGCGCAATAATCGTTGCACGTGGGAAGGCGGCAGAACCGCCAATCCCTGTGAGCCCGCCTGCGTGGTCACGGTGCAAGTGACTCGGCACCACGTAGCGCAGGCTATCTGGATCCGCACCTGACGCGATCAGCGCATCACGTGCACTGACCGACGAGATCTCATCGCTTTCGCGACGCTCCCCTGCTGGAATTGCTCCCGTCTCAAGGAGGAGGGCACCTGATGGCGTACGCACGTGGAGTGTGTTCAGCGATTGAAGGAGCCGCGACTCCCTATCGATCTCATCGCGCACGAGCGGCTCCCAGGTTGTGCGCGGGACTGGCCCGAAGATGGCACCCGCATCGCTGCGGAACGCCCCGATCTGCAAGAGGTCAACGCTGACGGAACCGAGATCAATCGTTCGAACTGGTCGAACGCCGGTCCCCTCCCGGTTCAGCATCACTCCGGTCGTTCGGTCTCGCGGCGTGTCGCGTCAAAATCCACATGGATCGCCGACGCGGTCGGTTCGGTCTGTCCCTGGTATCGGCTGCGAAGCTCCTTGCTGCCGTACGGCTGCTCAACCTCGCTCGACATGCGGTGGAAGGAGATCTGTCCAATCTTCATTCCCGGGTAGAGCGCAATGGGGAGCCGCGCCACATTCCCGAGCTCAAGGGTGAGATTGCCAACCCAGCCCGGATCTACATACCCAGCGGTGGAGTGGATCAGAAGTCCGAGGCGACCGAGTGATGACTTCCCATCGAGGCGCCCGAGGAGACTGTTGCCAACACTGATGCGCTCAAGCGTCTGCCCCAAGACAAACTCGCCAGGGTGCAGCATGAACCGCTCCCCTTCCGAGACCACTTCAAGGTCGGTGAGTTCTGGCTGCTCCGCGCGCGGGTCAATGTATCCGTACCGATTGTTGCGGAAGACGCGGAAGGTGCGATCAAGGTGCAAGTCTATGGATGCTGGCTGCACGTCGCGATCATCAAAGGGGGTGACCGCAATCTCGCCTGAGGCGAGTGCGGCACGAAGATCGCGATCAGAGAGGACGCTCACGCTTCGCTCTCCACGCTCGCTCGACGACGGCGCTTTCCAACGCCAGCACCCTTCTCCTCTACGAGCGTGTCAACCTCCCGTTTGAGCGTGGCGAGATCTTCAAACGACTGATACACACTTGCAAATCGGATGTAGCCGATCTGATCAATTTCACGAAGGGCCGCCATCGCGAGCGCACCGATTCGCGAGGTTGAAATCTCCGTGACTCCTGTGGCGCGGATCTGTGCCTCAATCGCCTCCATCGCGCGCTCGGGAGCGTCGACTGGGACCGGTCGGCGGGCAAGCGCAGTGCGAAGTCCATCGAGAAGCTTCAGTGGGTCGTACTCTTCTCGCAGCCCAGAGCGTTTCACAACATAGAGGCGGGCTAATTCTGCGCGCTCGTACGTGGTGACGCGGGTGCCACAAATTCGGCAGGCGCGACGACGCCGGATGACGCTCCCCTCATCGAGATCGCGAGAGTCCACCACCCGCGTATCGGGCTCCTTGCAGGACGGACAGCGCACCCTACCTCCTCATCACCCCCACAGATAGTGGCGGCAGGACGAGTCTACACACGCCCTAGCGTTGCGGAGCGCCCAGCCCTCTCCACAGCGAGGGAGCTGCCCCGCAGGGAGACGATCGATCAGCCGTGGTCCACAGGGCCTGCGATCGTCTCGCAGGCATGCTCAAGGACAGGGAGGAGAATTGCCAATCCGTCCCGAACCGCCCCGCTGCCGCCAGGCATGTTAACGATCAGACTTCCGCGCAGCACGCCTGCCACCCCGCGCGAAAGGATCGCTGCGGGCGTCTGCGATCGCCCCAACATCCGGATCGCTTCGGGGATGCCAGGGATCTCTCGCTCCAGGAGTGGACGTGTTGCGTCTGGGGTGACATCGCGTGGCGTTAGACCCGTTCCGCCCGTCGTCAGAATGACGTTGACGCTCCCCGCTCGCTCGATAAGCAGCGCGCTGATCTGGTCGCGTTCATCTGGAACGGATGCGCGTGAAACCTCCCAGCCGTGCGCCTCCATCGCTGCGGCGGCGAGCGTGCCAGAGCGATCCTCGCGCGTGCCTGCAGAGACGGAGTCGCTCACCGTCACAATCAACACACTCCGCTTCTCGTCACCCATCTCGCCTCCACGTCCCACTCGCGCCGCCAGACTTCTCTTGCAACTGAGTCGGGCCGATCACCGCGGCGCGATCGAGTGCCTTAATCATGTCGTAGACGGTAAGCGCAGCCACAGATGCAGCGGTCAGTGCCTCCATCTCTACGCCTGTCTGCCCGGTGCAGCGCACCTCAGCCTGGATCAGCACCGCGCCTGCGGGCTGGTCGACGCTGCAGTGCACCTCTACAAGGGAGAGTGCGAGCGGGTGGCAGAGTGGGATCAGTTCGGCTGTGCGCTTCGCCGCCTGGACACCCGCAATCTCCGCCGTGCTCAGGACCGCCCCCTTCGGCGCATCACCACGTTCAATCAGCTGAAGCACTTCAAGAGAGGTCGTAACCCGACTCTCTGCAACCGCGCGCCGTTCGGTCGTGGGCTTTCCGCCAACGTCAACCATTGATGCACGGCCGTCGCTTCCAACATGCGTGAGACGTTGCTCTTCCATGCGCTGATCCTAACCGTTTGGCGTTGCAACTCGTCGTGTGGCGCGCGAAAGTGGATGCAGGCGGATGCCTCTCCCCGCGGGCACGTCGCCGACCTCCTCCGCGATCACTCCGAGCGCATCACACGCTGCAAGCGGCGCTGTCTGATGGCTCCCCTGGCCGCCCGCGAGGCGCACGCGGATCCGACCCGCCTCGTCGCGAACAAGATCTCCGTTTGGCGTACGTAACGCGGTGAGACGAAGGAAGGAGCGGCGGCCGACCGGACTCTTCACCGCCTCCTCAAGGACCCCCTCGAGTTCCACCCCATAGGCGGGTCTCCCTGAAAGTGCACGAATGAGTGGCAAGAGAACCTCCATGCCGATCACGAATGCACTCACCGGATTTCCAGGGACGCCCACGGCGAACTGCGCACCGGTTGCGTCAGCGCGACGGGCTCCTAGGAGGAGCGGTTTCCCAGGCTGTATTGCCGCTCGCCACGCGAGCAGTTCGAAGTGTGACTCGAGTGCGGCACCTACATGATCGTGAGCGCCGACACTGACGCCGCCCGTTGTGACCAAGAGATCACAGATCGCACTAAGGCGCGCCACAGCCGCACGGGTTGCATCGGCGTCATCACCTACCTGCTCCACAGCGACCACAGATGCCCCTTCACTGAGCGCCAGTGCTGCGAGTGCCGGCCCGTTGCTATCACGGACCTGCGAAGATCCCGCAGCACCAGTGAGTTCATCACCGCTCGTCAGGATCGCAACGCGAGGTCGGGGCGCGAGGAAGAGCTCACTCACCCCGCTGGTGTAGATCACCGAAAGGAGCGCCGCATCAGCGACTGCACCAACCTCCGCGAGCGTGTCTCCCACCTGCATATCCTCGCCTTGCCTTCGAATATGCGATCCAACCGTTTGCGAAGCGGCAAACCAGACCTGCTCTGGGAGCGCGGAAGGGCTTCGTTGCAGTGACGCTGCGCCGCTCCGAGGATCTTCCAGGTAGCTCCGCTCCACAGGGACCACAGTGTCGGCACCGCGCGGGATCGTTGCACCTGTTGCAATCCTTCTGCACTCGCCAGCAGAAAGCTCCACGGAAGGCGCCGCTCCGCCCGCCGCCACATCTCCAGCGCATCGCAGCGCTACTGGCTCGCCACTTGATGCGCTGTTCAGATCTACCGCCCGAACGGCCCACCCGTCCATCGCCGAAACGTCACTCGGCGGATGGGGTACAGCGGCGCGCAGTGGTGCGGCTAGCACTCTTCCCAACAAATCCTCCACTGCGAACTGATCGAGGGGGAGCAGCTCTCCATGGAGCGCCTCAACGCGTCCGAGAAGTCGGGAGAGCAGATCATCGATGCGCTCCAACGGGAGCTCCGCTCCCCCAGCGAGGTTTTGCGAATCACCACTCTCGCGCATCAGCGCCAGCTCTCAAGAAGAATCATTGAGGCGATCGCGCCGAGTGGCGCATTCAGCCAGAGGAACCTTCGCCACGCCGCGCGCGCGGAGCTCCAGGACGTAGCGGATCGCACGAGCGGCGCCGCCGATACGGCACTGAGAAGTGGGATGAGGGCGCCAATTCGTGCGAGCGGCTCGGGGGAAAGGGCGAGTGGAAGGGCCGCTGCGAGGTATGTGATCAGGATGAGCCATGCGGTTCGAGTAGGTCCCAAGAGTGTGGCGATCGTATGGATCCCCGAGCGTCGATCCGCGTCAATATCTTGCACCGCCCCGAGTGCATGGCTCGCAACTCCCCAGAGCCCTAGTGCCCCAAGTGGCGCGAGCCACTCCGCGCTGAACGAGCTCGCGAAGAGGAGGCCCGCGATCGGCGGAAGGAGGAAGTGTGCCGACGAAACCAAAGAGTCAAGGATCGGGATGGAGCGGGCGCGCGCGAACCAAGGCGCGCTATAGAGTGCCGCGAGCGCTACAGCGGCGAGTGGGGCAAGCCCTGCAGGTGCAGGAAGGACGAGCGCCATCACGAGCGCCGGCAGCACACCGCCTACCCAGAGGGCTACGCGGATCGGGGGCAGATCTCGCGGTTGCAAGAGCGCACCCTCGGCCCCGCCCTTACGCGGATTCTTTGCATCGCTCGCGCGATCGTAAAGGTCGTTGATGCCGTACAAGAAGAGGTTGTAACCAGCGCCCCACCAGAGGAGCGGCGCGAGGAGCCAACCTCCAAGGCGCTCGCCTGCACCGGCCGCAATAAGGCCGGCCAAGAACGGAAGTCCTGTGTTGATCCATGAGATCGGTCGCGAAGCGAGGAAGATCCTCCACGCACTCCCCCCTCCAGACATCACCTCTGCTCGCAGCCTCAGTGCAGCGCCAACCAGACCAGTGGCGTAGAGAAGATCTTCAACGGGCATCACCCATAAAAGCAGGCCGCTCCGCGGTTCTGTTGGATAAGTCAGCAGTCCGCTGAGACAGAGCAGATTATCAAAGATCAGAGTGAGCACGAGGAATGCTGTGAGCGACGCCCGTGTGCCGCGGTCAGAAACGAGAAGTGGCCATGCAAGCCCAACACCGGCACCAGCGAGCGCTGCAGCGGCGACCGTGTACTCCGCACCGCTCAACACTGCACCGAGCGTTCCACCAGAAAGCGCGCCGATGAGCGCGAATACCACCCCCTCACGCAAGCCAAGTGCAGCACTCGCTCGAAGCGTTCCGCGTCCGACAAGATCAGCAGCAACCACTGCAAGTGATGAGATGCCGAAGAGCAACAGTGGCTCTTCAATCGGGAATCCGCGTCCGAGCGGCCCTGCACCTGGGAGCGCAAG
>CAIZYO010000101.1 GCA_903937225.1 uncultured Chloroflexota bacterium
CACCTTGCGCAGTGCTGCAGCACGCGGATCGTATGCGCGATACACGCGATGCCCGAAGCCCATGATTAGTTCGCGTCGCGCGAGCTTCCCGCGCGCCCAATCTTCTGCGCGATCAATGGATCCGATCTCGCCAAGTTGCCCGATCACTTCGGCGGGTGCGCCGCCGTGCAGTGGTCCCTTAAGACCGCCGATCGCTCCGCAGATTGCGGAGGCAATGTCTGAGCGCGTGGCGATGATTGCGCGCGCGGCGAACGTGCTGGCGTTGAGGCCGTGCTCCGCACCCGCCATCAAATACGCGTCGAGCGCGCGTGCGGTTCCTGGCTCGGGTGTCTTGCCGTGCAGCTGCTGCAAGAAGGCCGCGGCAATACCGAGGCCTGGTTCGGGATCGATAGGTTCGAGTCCCTGACGAAGTCTCGCGAATGCGGCGAGTGCAGATGGTGCAAACGCTGCAATCTTTCGTGCCTCATCTGCGGTGGGCGGCCAGCCGAGTCGTTCACCCGCGCCCCAGACAGAGATCGCGGTGCGAAGCGCATCCATTGGGTGTGCGTGCGCAGGGAGCAGCCTGAGTGCAGCAAGAACTGCGGGTGGAACCTTGACTGGCTCGAGGACTGCGTCCGGGTGCCACTCACCGGTGAGGAGAAGATCGAGCACGCTTGCATAGGTTCCCTTGGCGACAACCTCTTCAATGGGGTAGCCGCGGTAGAGCAGCTTTCCGTTTGCACCGTCTACAAAACCGATCGCGGTCTCCGCGCCAATAACGCCTGCAAGCCCTGGGCTAAACGGCTTCTCTTCGCTCATCTGCGTGGCCTCCGATCAACAAACTCAATGGCGAGCCTCAAGAGTACCGAACCGAGCAGCGCGACGAAGAGTGACCCAAGGAAGCCTCCCGCATCACCGAATCCAGTGCTCTTCGCGAGCGTTCCACCAATGAGGCCGCCAAGAATGCCGACCAAGATGTTGGCGAGGCAGCCTCGCGCCGCACGTCCACGGATGAGCCACGAGGAGAGCCCTCCGGCGAGAAAGCCGAGGAGTGCCCAACCGATTGGATCGAGATCGAAGAAGTCCATCAGCGCGATCGTACGCCTCCCGAGGGAATCGCGAGGCGAGGCGTGCCAGCCCCCGAAGTGCCTCGGCTAGACTCACCTCATGGTGGACGGCAGCCTCTCCGCAAAGATCAGCAGCGCCCCTTCTGATCCCATCTTTGGGATCGTGGAGGCGTTCCGCGCCGACCCTCGTCCAGAGAAGATCAACCTTGCCGCTGGTGTCTATATGGAGGAGAACGGCGTCACGCCGATCCTCGCCAGCGTTCGAGAGGCCGAGCGCCGTCTCCTTGCCAACTCAACCACCAAGCTTTACAAGCCGATCGGCGGCGACCCAGCGCTCGTGAAGTTGATGCGCGCACTTATCTTCCGCGAGCCTGGAGCCCCATTCGGCACGCTCCCGCCGATCGCGACCAGCGGACGCGTGGAGGTGCTTCACACACCAGGCGGAACCGGAGCCGTTCGGCTCGCCGTGGAGTTGGTGGCACGCTTGCGACCAGAGGCTCAGATTTGGGTGAGCGATCCAACCTGGCCGAATCATCCGCAGATCGCCGACGCGGTTGGCGTGCGTCACCGATCACATCCATGGACCACCGCCAACGTTCGCGAGCTTGATATGGGAGCGCTCCTCGA
>CAIZYO010000102.1 GCA_903937225.1 uncultured Chloroflexota bacterium
CGTCTGCATCACCTGCGCCCCCTGGTTGGCGAGCTCCAGCATCTCCTCATAGCCAATCACCTGCAACTGGCGGGCGTCCGAAACCACGCGGGGATCCGCTGTGAACACGCCCGTCACGTCCGTGAAGATCTGGCAGCGCTCCGCCCCGAGGGCTGCCGCAAGGGCCACGGCCGAGGTGTCCGAACCGCCGCGCCCGAGCGTGGTGGTCTCCGTGCCGCTCACCCCCTGGAAGCCGGCCACGATCACCACGCGCCCCGCGCTGACCTCTTCGCGCACCCGCTTCGGCTCAATGGCGGCGATACGCCCCTTGCCGAAGGTGCCATCTGCGCTGATCCCCGCCTGCGCGCCGCTGAGGCTGACCGCCTCCACGCCGCGGGCGCGGAGCGCCATCGCGAGCAGCGCCGCCGATTGGATCTCGCCAGTGGCCAAGAGTGCGTCCTGTTCGCGCGCATCGGGGAGCGCGCCCCCCGTCACCTGCGCGGCGAGTGCGAGCAGATCATCGGTGGTGTCGCCCATGGCGGAGACCACGGCAACAACGCTACTCCCTGCGGCACGGTCGGCCGCAATGCGTGCTGCAACGGCGCCGATGCGCGCGACATCTGCAACGGAGCTGCCGCCGTACTTCTGAACGAGGAGCGCGTCACTCACGCGCCGAAACCTTCGTACGCCTCAATGCGCACGCCATCCGTATCCACGTCGAATCGCAGAGCACCGCCGCCAATCTGCGCCGTGCTGATCGCCGCCTCCATTGCCGCAGCAACCGCTCTTACGCGCGACGCATCATCAACGATCGCCAACACGGACGAACCTGCGCCGGCAAGAGAGGCGCTCACCGCACCAGCGCCAACAGCGGCAGCAATTAACGCGGGCATGGCGCGATACTTCGCCGCGCGATACGGCTGATGCAGTCGATCATCGGCGAGGAGCGCAAAGCCAGTGACGTCGCCAGCCTCGAGCGCGGCGATCCCCGCCGCCATGCGACTCGCGTTATGCACCGCATCTTCCATCGGCACCTTGTTCGGCAACACGGCGCGCATCCCGCTTGTTGGTAGTCGCAGCTCTGGGATGGCGACCACTGGAATCGTCTCCTCTGGCACGGCAATCAGACGCGCGGTCAACACGCCATCTACGCGCGCGCTCGCCACAAGGCCACCGAAGATTGCGGCGGAGGCGTTGTCTGGATGCCCTTCGTATTCGTCGGCGGCGGCGAAGAGGCGGTCGGTGAGGTCGTCAGGGAAGAGATCTGCACAGGAACCTGGCAGATCATCAATAGAGCCGGATGCGCCAGCGAGCGCGGCGCCGGCGAAGAGGGCGCCCACGAAGGCGGCGGCGGACGAGCCGAGTCCGCGCGCGAGCGGGATGCGATTCAGCGCCTTGATTTCAAACGAGAGTCGATCAGCATCGGCAACGCCCGCGGCAGTGAGACCGCGCACGAGCGCCCCCGCCATCACGTTGCTCTTGTCGGTCGGCAGCTCGCTGAGCCCCTCCCCTTCTACAACTATGGAGATATCCCCAGCGGCACCAGGGAGTGCGAGTCCTGATACGCGGACGGTAAGTTCATTCCGGTAGTCGAGCGCCAGGGCGAGCACGTCGTAGCCGGCGCCAAGGTTTGCCACCGTGGCAGGGACGGAGATCGTCACCGATCGTCCGATCAGTGTCTTCAGCTGCTCGTCGCTCATCTCGTCACGCTCCCATCACCATCCGAGTGCCGTGCGCACGCCAGCGAGCGTGGCATCAGCTTCGCGAATCTCACCGATCATGCGCGACGCGGTGTCTGGATCCTTCAGGCCGAATCCCGTCATCACCGCAACAATGCGCGCCGAACCATCCACACGTCCGGACGCAATCAGGTTGCGCAGTCCCGCAATCGGCGCGGCACATGCAGGCTCCACGAAGATTCCGCCAAGTCGAATGATCTCTTCCTGCGCGCGCAGGATCTCTGCATCGGTGACGGCATCGATGAGTCCGCCCGATTCGTCGCGCGCGGCGATCGCCGTCTCCCATGAGGCGGGCTTCCCAATGCGAATTGCCGTCGCCACCGTCTCTGGATTGGAAACCGGCGAACCGCTCACCAGTGGCGCAGCACCCGCCGCCTGCAGCCCGACCATGCGTGGTCGCCGCTTCGCAGCACCACTTGCGAGCGCGTCGGTAAAGCCGCGCCAGTAGGCACTGATGTTCCCCGCATTCCCAACAGGGAGCGCCAACACATCGGGCGCATCACCAAGATCGGCGACGATCTCGTGCGCGGCGGTGGCCTGGCCCGCGATGCGGTGCGGATTGATGGAGTTCACAACCTCCACGCCGCCTCCCGCGACGCCGAGCTCGCGGACGATGTCGAGCGCGTCATCGAAGTTGCCGCGAATTGAGATCACCTTCGCCCCTGCGGCAAACGCTTGGAGCAGCTTCCCTGCGGCGATCTTCCCGGCAGGGAGCAGCACGACCGCCTCGATTCCCGCGGCGGCGGCATATGCGGCGGCGGATGCCGAGGTATTCCCCGTGCTGGCGCAGACCACGGCTCGGGCACCAGACTCCAGAGCCTTCGCCACCGCCACCACCATGCCGCGATCCTTGAACGATCCGGTCGGGTTCGCCCCCTCCACCTTCAGCCAAAGATCAGATGCCCCAAGAGAAGCGCCCAAACGTGGCGCGCGCACCAGCGGCGTCGCCCCCTCTCCCAACGTGAGCATTGGCGTTGCAGCCGTAAGGGGCAGCACGGAGCGGAAGCGCTCCATCAAGACTGGACGTGCCGCGCCGCTCATCGCCACGCCCATGCGGGGACGTTCGGCAGCAGCGCGCCGCGCCAGCCGTCCCAGTCTTCCGTCACCACACCACCGTAGAAGTTCACGAAGTGCAGGTCGGCCGTGCGCAGCTGCGCCGCAACAGCACGCCGCGCATCAGCACCGAGGCCGCGCGCCACCAGCACCACGCGACCCGCGTCGCGCGCACCCTCATAGACGAGTAGATCCGACGCTTGATCCGTGTTCAGATGTCGCAGCCAGTTCATCAGACGCTCAAAGCGACCGCTCTTGCCGAGTGTTGCAACTCCGTCACCACCAGCAATGAGACGTCGCACCTCCGTTGCGCCAGCGGCGCGCAGCAGCGCTTCGCCGCGAGCAGCATCCACCTCGCGGTCGGCGACCGCCATGAACCAGCCGTTTGGATACGGGTAGTGCATTGCGTCAGCCATCAGGCGCCGCGCTTCTTCTTCGCCGCAAGGAACCAAGCAGGGGCCGGTGCGTTATCTGCAGGCGGCAGGTCGCCCCACGACGAACCTTCGCCGCGCGCCACCGCCAAGATGTCGCTGATCACGCCACTCGCCGTGGAGCCTGGTCCAGCACCAGCACCGGCGAGTGTCAGATCGCCGATCAGATCACCAGAAATGACAATCAGATTTCCACCACCAACCGTGGTGCCGAGTCGTGAGTCGGCAGGAACTTCAGTGACACGAACAGACAGGACATCCTTCGCAGCATCATTCCCACCGTTCTCCCACGACGCCAACATGCGCAAGCGCGCGCCGCGAGACGCAGCCGCCGCAATATCGGTCGCCTGAACGCCAGTGATCCCTGGCGCGTCATCCAGTTGCACATGCGAAAGCGCCGGCCATGCGCCAGCCGCCATGCGCGCCAAGATCACGAGCTTCGCCGCCGCATCTTCACCCTCAACGTCAGAGCGTGGATCCGCCTCGGCGTAGCCGATCTTCTGCGCCTCGGCGAGCGCCTGTTCGTACGACCAGCCTTCGCTCTCCATCTTGGTGAGGATGTAGTTGGTTGTGCCGTTGATGATCCCCTTAATAGAAGTGATCTCGTTCGCGGCCATGTCGCGCGCGAGCACGCCGATCACGGGTACGCCCGCCGCAACGGCTGATTCAAAGCGCAGTGCCGCACCAGAGGCGCGCGCAAGTGCTTCGAGTCGTGCACCGAAGTTCGCGAGTAGCAACTTGTTCGCCGTCACCACCGGCCGCCCAGCCTTCAGTGCAGTCTCAACAACAGGAAGCGCAGGATCCAACCCGCCCATCAGCTCCACGACAAGATCCACATCAGAAGAAGCGAGAGCCAAAGGATCCGTCGTCAGCGGCGCAATCTTGCCAAGGCCTGCAGCTTCAGCCTTCGACACATCGCGCACCGCAATGCCCGCGATCTCAATCCCCCACTCCTCGTACCGGGAGACCAGCCCCCGCGCCACGGCAGCACCCACCGTCCCCCCGCCGAGGAGGGCGATGCTGAAGCCAGGACCAGACTGCGAGGCGTTCATGCGCCAAGAGTAGCGGAGCGGCAGCCCCCAGCCGCACTCGCGGCGCTCAGGCGGCGTGGGCGATCAGCCGTGAATCATGGCCCCCAGTGCACCAAAGCGATAATTGGATTCCTGCCGCCAACATTCCCTCGTACGTGATTCGTTCGCTCAAAGCGGCGGGTGGAGTAACGAACTCGCATCGGCAGCCGAGTGCTGAAGGCGATCGCCCCTCCGTTGGCTGCGCGGTTTCGGCTGTAGGTGTTGTTGATACTCCAGCCCTCCGGCGCTTCAATGATGTTCTTGATCTGCGCCGCACTCAACTCGTCGCCAAAGAGCCACACGCCTCCCCAGAGTGCACCGCCGTCGCCAGCGGCGACGTTTGACGTGAACATGTTGCCCACAAAAACTGATGAACAGAAGAGTTGCATGGCGTGGACCGCACCACCTCCGTAGCCAGTCCCCCGTACGGTTGCCTGGTTCGCGGTGAACGTGTTGTACTCCAAATAGGCACAACCCCCGACAGTGAGGATGGCCCCGCCGGATGGCCCGCTGTTACGCACGAACCTACTTCCTGATGCGTTCACCTGGATGCCCGCGATTGCGCCGCCGCCGAGACCGCCAGCGAATCGGAGCTCTTCAGGTATCGCGCTGATGGAGCCCTTCACGGAGTTCCCCGAGAAGGTGCTGTCATACACAGAGACGTTCGTCCCATTCACAGCACCGCCTACGGCCATGCTGCTGTTGCCAGTAAACGTGCTCTCGTAAACTTCCAGATTGCACGTGCCCGTAAGGAGCGCGCCGCCGCCGAAGAGGACACCACCACCATAGGCATCAGAGAGCGGTGCACGTGCCAGCCGTGGATTCGTCGAGTTGTTGGTAAAGGTTGCACCGAGAACGATCGAGTCTTCAAGGCAGCTGTTTGAGAAGTCTCGCCCTGCGGCCATCACTGCACCGCCGCCCGCCTCCGCGAAGTTTCCTGTGTAGAGTCCGCCCTCAAGATCAACCCTGCCGATCGCAGCGATTGCACCACCGAGTCCGCCGAGCGCTCCGTCATACGGATCGGTCACGAGCTCAATTGGATTCCAGTTGCACGCGTCAAGGTCGTCACTATCAACTTCGGCGCGGTTCCCTCGGAACACGCCGTCAAGGACGGTGACGCTTCCGCCCGCCGCAATGGCCCCGCCACCACCCGTGCAGTTCACGTCAGCATGAGAAACATTTCTCGTGAACTCGCTCCCAACAACAGAGACGTTGCCGTATGTGCCGACCGCACCACCCATGTCGTTCGCCGTGTTCTGGCTGAACTCAGACATGATGATGCTCACCGAGCCGTCTGAAGACGATGCGAGTGCACCGCCGCCAGCTGAGGCGTAGTTGTCCTCAAACACGGAGTAGATCACGCTGATTTGCCCAGCAAGGATTGCGCCACCCATATTGGTGCCGCCAACC
>CAIZYO010000103.1 GCA_903937225.1 uncultured Chloroflexota bacterium
CGGTCGAACTGATCACCCCGATCGCGATCGAGGTTGGTCAGCGCTTCGCCATCCGCGAGGGCGGCCGCACCGTTGGTGCCGGCTCCATCACGAAGATCACCGAGTAACCGATGGCCAAGGCAGAGAACCGACCAACGCTGCAGCTCGCATGCACGGAGTGCAAGGAGCGGACGTATACAACGCGCAAGAATAAGCGCAATGACCCGAACCGCCTTGAGCTCAACAAGTACTGCCCGCGATGTCGCGTGCAGCGCTTGCATCGCGAGACGAAGTAGTTAGGGGTTTATCAGTTAGGGGCGTAGCTCAATTGGTAGAGTACCGGTCTCCAAAACCGGTTGTTGTCGGTTCGAGTCCGGCCGCCCCTGCCAGCCTCTCGGCGAGAGCCGCAGAGGGCGACATGAGAGAAGTAAGGAGCAGAGAAGCGTGAAGTCAATCAGGAAGTTCCTGGCCGAAGCGTTCTCCGAACTGCGCAAGGTTGCGTGGCCGAACGCGCAGCAGGTGCGCGTGTTGACGGTGCTCGTCTTTGCCGCGTCCATCTTCGTCGGCTTCTACATCGCCTTCTGGGACCTTCTCTTCACTGAGCTCCTGAAGCTCATCAACCCCGCCTGATCAGCCTACGAGCGAGGAGTAGAACGTGAGCGAAACCGCTGACATCACGACAGAGAAGAGCGCACCAACGGTCAAGCGGCACTGGTACGCCATTCACACCTACTCAGGATTTGAGAACAAGGTGAAGGCGAACCTTGAGCACCGCATTGAATCCATGGACATGAAGGACCGCATCTTCCAGGTGGTTGTCCCTATGGAAGACGAGATCCAGATCCGCGGCGGTGTGCGCACGACCGTTCAGAAGAAGATCTATCCGGGCTATGTGCTCGTGGACATGTATATGGAGCCAGAGAGCTGGTACGTGGTGCGCAACACGCCAGGCGTCACGAGCTTCGTCGGCGGATCCGCCATCCCAGGGATGAAGGCCGACCCCGTCCCCCTGACCGAGACAGAGGTGAAGCAGATCCTGCGACAGCTCGGTGTTGGCCAGGCGCCAACCGTCAAGGTGGCGTTCGTCAAGGGTCAGTCAGTCCGCGTCACCGACGGACCATTCTCAGACTTCGTTGGCACGGTTGAAGAGATCGATGCCGAGCGAAGCAAGGTGAAGGTCCTGGTATCAATCTTCGGCCGTGAGACGCCGGTCGAGCTCGACCTGCTTCAGGTCGCAAAGCTGTAACGAGAGAGCAGGAGGAGCGAGAACATGGCACAGAAGATTCGCGCAACCGTCACGTTGCAGCTGCCAGCAGGCGGCGCAACCCCCGCGCCGCCAGTCGGTACGGCACTCGGGCCCCACGGCATCAACATCGTGGAGTTCACGAAGTCGTATAACGAGAAGACGGCTGATCGCAAGGGCGAGGTCATCCCAGCGGTGATCACGATCTTTGAAGATCGCTCATTCACCTTCATTCTCAAGACGCCACCGGCTGCGGACATGATCCGCAAGGCGGCTGGAATTGAGAAGGGTGCTGGCGACCATAAGGCCGGCAGCGCAGGGAAGATCACCAAGGCGCAGGTCTTGGACATCGCCCAGAAGAAGATGGTCGACCTGAATGCCACAAGCATTGAGGCCGCCTGTTCAATGATCGAGGGGTCCGCCCGTTCAATGGGAGTAGAGGTCGTCGCCTGACGATCGCCGCAACCCCGCGGTGAAGGGGGAGGCCGAAGGCGGCCGATAAGGAGGAAGCAAGATGGCAAAGCACGGAAAGCGTTATCTCGAAGCGGCAAAGTTGGTTGACCCAGAGAAACAGTAC
>CAIZYO010000104.1 GCA_903937225.1 uncultured Chloroflexota bacterium
CGTGCTGCGCGCGCTGGAAGCGTTGACGGATCAGAGAGTGCGGCGAGCCGCGCGCTCTCGCTCAGCTCCCACTCCAAAGCGAGGCGCTGCTGCGTCCGAGATGAGCACGGCCGCGCTCGGTCACCACGCGTCCCTGCGGTGTGCGGTCAAGGAAGCCAATGCGGAGCAGGTATGGCTCAAAGACATCCTCAAGCGTGTCCGGCGACTCCCCAAGGAGCGCCGCCATCGCCGCAACGCCTACTGGGCCACCGTCAAACTTATCGAGCATGACTTGCAACAGTTTTCGATCCGTTGCGTCGAGCCCAGCGTCATCAATCTGAAGTCCGGCAAGCGCCGTGGCAGCTCGATCCTTCGTGATCTCTGTGGAGCCGGCCACCTGAACCTCATCACGTACGCGACGAAGGAGACGATTTGCAATCCGTGGCGTCCCGCGGCTTCGCGCTGCAATCAGTGCGGCCGCATCGTTCGTGATGCTGACGCCAAGGATCCCGGCCGAACGTTGCACGATTTCGGTGAGCTCGCCGTCTGCATAGAAGTCAAGGCGCTGCGATGCACCGAAACGATCGCGGAGTGGCGCAGAGAGCATCCCGATGCGAGTGGTTGCTCCGATCAACGTGAAGGGTGGCACCTCCAGGCGCAGCGGTTGCGCAGAAGGTCCCTTTCCAATCACGATGTCAATGGAACGATCTTCCATGGCGGGATAGAGAACCTCTTCCACGGCGCGTCCGAGGCGATGAATCTCATCAATAAAGAGCACTTGTCGTGGCGCAAGGTTCGTCAGGATCGCGGCGAGATCACCGCCATGGTCGATCGCCGTTCCTGAGGTGAAGCGAATCTGGACGCCAAGCTCGTGCGCAACGATCGCGGCGAGCGTGGTCTTCCCAAGTCCGGGCGGGCCGTGCAGTAGCAGGTGATCGGCCGCCTCGCCGCGCTCACGCGCAGCCTGAAGCAGTGTTGTCAGCGAGCGTTTCGCTTCGCCCTGACCGATGTACTCCCCGAGCGAGGCGGGGCGCAGCGAAACTTCAAGACTTCGCTCCTCAGCTTCGTTGATCGCTGGCTCAGTCACTACGCACCCCCTCCCCGCTTATGCCCGTTCACGGAGCGCGGCGCGCAGCCGCACATCAAGTGGCTGACCGCGCATCGCAGCGTCCTCATCCACCGTAGCAGCGAGCTCACGCGCATCACGCGGCGGGAATCCGAGACTACGAAGTGCCGCGGCAAGATCACCTCCGTCACGCCCCTTCTCGCCCGCCTTCTGCGTGCCGTCGCCCGCTGCGTCGCGTGCGATTCGGTCAGCGAGCTCCACGATGATACGAGCGGCAAGACGACGACCAACTCCCGGGGCGGTTGCGAGCAGTTTCTCGTCACCATCCACCAGCACACGGCGCAGCCCCTCGGCACCGTGTGTGTCGAGGAGGGCAAGCGCCACTTTTGGCCCAACCCCACTCACATCGAGCAGCGTTGCAAACAAGCGCTCTTGATCGCGGCTTGTAAACCCAACCAGCGACTCCTGGTCCTCCCGGACGATGTGATGCAGGTAGAGCTCCAGGGTGGCACCTTCGCGAAGTGTGGAGAGGAGACTAGGAAGGACGCGGATGCGGAGGCCAAGTCCGCCACTCACGATCACCACGGCGTCGTCTTCAGTCCAGCGCACACTCCCAGCAGCAAAGGCGTACATGACTACCTCCGCTCTCCACGGAGTGCCCTACGCACTGCGCGATCAAATCCGCTCTCTTGGGAAGCACCAGAAGACGCCGAACGATCAAGTCGCGCGGAACCAGCGAGTTGCTGCATCCGGGCGGCACCACCACCCCAGATTGCGAGTCCAAGCGCGTCGGCGGCATCATCAGCGAGTGGCGTTCCAGCGATGTTGAGCAACTGCGTTACCGCACGAATCACTCCACTCTTCGTGGCGCGCCCATCACCTGCGATCGCGCGCTTCATTTCCGAAGGGGTTGCCTCCACCACTTCAATAAGCAGTTCAGCCGCGATCATCAACGCGAGTCCACGCGCGGCGGCAACTGCGACCGCAGATTGAAGATTCCCTTGCGTGAAGAGGCGCTCAATCGCAATCCGATCTGGGCGCTCACTCCGAGCGATCTGCGTGAGCTCCGTCCTGATTTGGAGGAGGCGCTCCCCGAGCGATTGGCTTGGTGAGGTGGTGATGATCCCATGCGCAAGGTAGCGTGGCCGCTCTCCGCCACTCTCCACCATCCCCCATCCGAAGGTTGCGGTGCCAGGGTCCAAGCCGAGGACCCGCAGGCTCATCGCGTCAGCTCAGCAAATAGCTCTGATGAGAGCTCAAAGTTTGCAGTAACTCGCTGGACATCATCCAACTCTTCGAGCGCATCAATCAGCTTCATATTCTTTCGCGCGTCATCGGCATTGACGTCAATCGTGGATTTCGCCACGATGCTCGCCTCCGCGGACTTCACACTCACCCCAGCGCCTTCGAGACCGGAGCGAACGCTCTCAAGTGCCGATGGGTCTGCGTACACAAAGACACTCCCGCCTGCCTCGTCAACATCATCAGCGCCAGCCTCAATCGCGGCCTCGCCAACCTTCGCGAAATCGCCGCCGCACTCAATGATGCCGCGCGCTTCAAACTGCCAGGCTACTGCCCCGCTGCTCGCGAGTGAACCGCCCGCCTTCGTGAAGAGACTGCGGACCTCAGAGGCGGTGCGATTTCGGTTGTCTGTTGCCGCCTCGACGAGGACCGCCACGCCACCGGGGCCGTAGCCCTCATACGTGATCTCTTCGTAGGCATCCGTTTGTCCAAGCCCCGACGCGCGCTCAATCGCACGCTTGATGTTGTCACTTGGCATGTTGAGCGATCGTCCCTTATCAATGGCGAGACGCAGTCGTGGGTTGGAGGCTGCATCGGGCCCTCCAATGCGTGCCGCAATTGTGATCTCGCGAGAGACCTTCGTAAACTGCGCAGCACGCTTTGCGTCAGTCGCACCCTTGGCGCGCTTGATCGTTGACCATTTTGAGTGACCAGACATGCGCTGAGTATAGGCGAGGGGCTCAGCCCGCTCGCAACATCCGATAGTCGCGTCGCCCCTTGCGCAGGAGGAGCGATCCGTCGCTCAGGCGGCTGAAGCTGCTCCCCAACGCGTTCGGATCGGCGGCGGCATCACCATTGATGGAGACGCCCCCCTGCTCCACGAGTCGACGAGCCTCGCTCTTTGAGGCAGCGAAGCCGGCCGCGATCACCAGGTCAATGAGCGTGGCTTCTGCCGCAGAAGGGAGCGGCGCTGTTGGTAACTCCGCCGCGAGGGTGGCGAGTCCGCTCGCATCCAGTGCGCGTGGGTCGCTCCCCCGTCCTTCAGGGCCTCCAAAGAGGGTCTCTGCAACCTGGCGCGCACGCAACTCTTCGCTCTCGCCGTGAACGAGCGTCGTTACGGCTGTTGCGAGGCGCCGCTGCCCCGCGCGTCCTCCAGGGTTTTTCGCATGCTCTCCGAGAAGCGCGTGGATCGCTGCGCTCTCATCCAACGTGAGGCGCTGCAAGAGCTCTTCAAGCGCCTCGTCCGGTTGATCCATGAAGAACTGGCGGAATGCGAATGGGCTAGTGCGCTCTGCACTGAGCCAGACGGCCCCCTCCGCCGTCTTTCCGAACTTCTCACCACTCTTTGCGAGCAGGAGTGGGTAGCAGAGGCCGAATGCGAGCGGAGCCCCTTCGCGTCCGTCGCCATCCACGCGACGGATCAGCTCGCTCCCAGCGGTGATGTTCCCCCA
>CAIZYO010000105.1 GCA_903937225.1 uncultured Chloroflexota bacterium
GCAAGGAGTGCACTTCGGCGCTGGCTCGCGGGGAGTGACCGGAGTCCCTTCCACTCGCCACCAATCTCCCCCTCGGCGCTCAGAAGTAGCACTCGATCAGAGACCAGGAGTGCCTCCGCAACATCATGGGTCACCAGTAACGCAGCGGCGCCACCAATGAGTTCGGGGAGTTCTGCGTTGAACTGGTTCCGCGTCGGCGCATCCAGGGCGGCAAACGGCTCGTCAAGCAGGAGGAGCGCCGGCTCGCGCACCAGGGCACGTGCAAGCGCCACGCGCTGTCTCTCGCCGCCAGAGAGTTCGGCGGGCGCTCGATCTGCAAGGGAGAGTCCGTTCACACGCCTGAGCGCAGCGGATGCAGATGCACGCACCGCGGGGGTCACGCCGTTCGCCACCTCAAGCGGAAGGGCGACATTCCTTGCCGCACTGCGCCAACTGAGAAGTCGAGAATCTTGAAACGCGATTCCAACATCTTCTCGTCCAGCCAGAGCGGGTGTGCCCGCAATCAGGATTTCGCCTGCGTCAGGTTGCAGAAGGCCAGCGGCCAAGCGCAGGAGGGTGGTCTTGCCGCTCCCATTTGCACCAAGAAGTGCGACGCACTCCCCCGCTTCGAGCGTCAGCGATGTGCCGTGAAGAACTCTCCGCGCGCCATACGAGAGGGAGACGCGTCGAAGTTCGAGGGCGCTAGCCACGAGTTAAGAGGTCGCGCCGCTCGCTGCACGAACCGCTGACGCACGGCGCACTGGCAGAATGTAGAAGTAGAGCCCGAGCACGAGATACGACACCTGCAAGAGGAGTGCACTCAACTCTGGCGTTGCGCTGTATCCAACGATCGCTCGAAGGAACTGGCCGATCCCTTCGGTGTGAGGGAGCACGCTGGAGAGGTCATACACGGGCGCAACAATTGCTGGGAGTAGTCCAACTTCAATCAGCTCGTGCGCGCCGTACGAGAGAAGTCCAGCGGCAATGACAACTAGAGCGGCTCCAGTTACCGTGAAGAATGCGCCAAGATTCAGCCTCACGCCCGCGCGGAAGATCGCCACGCCAATCAACGTTGCAACGGCGAGACCGGCGAGTGCGCCGATTGCAACCCAAGAGCCGGCTCCCGCTTCGCTTGCGGCAGTGGTCTGCGCAAGTAGAAAGAGTGCAGTCTCAATCCCTTCGCGAATGACCGCAGTAAACGCGAGGGCGGCAAGCCCGAAGACGGATGCCGACGCGATCGCTCGGTCGACCCCTTTGCGGAGTTCGGCCCCAAGCGTCACCGCCTGCTTCCGCATCCAGAAGATCATGTAGGTGAGGAAGACAACTGCGAGGAGTGATGCGAACCCTTCGATAAGCTTCTCTGTATCCCCCTGCAGCCCGCCAAGGAAGACGAACGCGGCAATCCCGATCGCCGCTGAGGCAGCAATGGCGGAGAGCACGCCAGCCCAGATCACGCCAAGACGATCGGCGCGGCCGATCTTCACGAGATACCCGGCGATAATCCCGATGATCAGCGCCGCCTCAACCCCCTCACGGAGACCCGTGAGAAAGCCGCCGACGCCCCACCCGAAAAGGTTTTCCATGGCGTGATCCCCTCCTAGGCGACCGAATCAAAACAGGCGATTCAGTCACGGTAAGCGTGCCACCCAACGTGGAATTCGTCAAAGCCCCTTGTCAAATACGACAAGGTTGCTTGTCTTCTTGCGTGCCCGCGTGGCGACGAGTGCGAGTTAGCGGTCGAGGACGAAAACGGGCTGCAACTCCGGGTCGATCCCGAGCTCCTTGATCGCGGCTGCGGCGTCACTTGCGCTGCGGTCACCGTTACGCGAGAGCGCGACCATCGCCGCCGCGGCAATGTGTGCGGCATCAACGGAGAAGAAGGCGCGGAGTGCCTCTCGCGTGTCGCTCAGGCCGAAACCATCCGTCCCGAGGACAAGGTACGGAACATCAATCCACGGTGCGATCAGATCTGGCATTGCGGTCATCCAGTCGCTGGCGGCAACGATTGGGGCGCGATCTCCCTCAAGCTGCTCTTGCAACCACGCCTTTCTCGGCGTGGTGTCCGGATGACGGCGATTCCATCGCTCAACGACGAGCGCTTCACGCCGCAGTTCGGAGTACGAAGTTGCGGACCAGATCTCGGCCTGAACGCCGAAGCGGTCGCGAAGGAGGTCGCGCGCTTTGAGCACCTCACCCATGATCGCTCCTGAGCCGAAGAGTCGGACGCGCGCCCCCGCGCTCGCCGTATCGGCCGCGGCGAATTGATAGAGGCCTCGATGGATCCCTTCGGTCACGCTCGCTCCCGATGGAAGCGCTGGCTGCACCTGGTTCTCGTTGTAGATCGTCACGTAGTAGACGATGTCCTCCCCGCGCTCATACATTCGCGTGATCCCGCGTCGAACAAGTGCCGCCATCTCATACGCAAAGGCTGGATCGTACGCAACCACATGTGGCATGGCATGAGCGATCAGGTGCGAATGCCCATCGTCATGTTGCAGCCCTTCGCCAGCAAGGGTGGTGCGTCCGGCGGTCGCTCCGATCAAGAAGCCACGTGCGCGCGCATCGCCACTCTGCCAGACCTGGTCGCCTACCCGCTGGAAGCCAAACATCGAATAGAAGACGTAGAACGGGATCGTGCCGACCGCGTGGGTTGCATACGCCGTTCCCGCCGCCTGGAACGAGGCCATTGAACCCGCCTCCGTGATCCCCTCTTCCAGCACTTGGCCGCTCTGCGATTCGCGGTAGCTGAGCAGAAGTTCTGAGTCGACCGGCTCATAGCGTTGACCGAACGGTGCATAGATCCCCACCTGCTTGAAGAGTGGATCCATGCCGAAGGTTCGTGCTTCATCAGGAACGATCGGCACAATGAGCTTCCCGAGGGCTGGATCACGCATCAGATTGCGCATCAGCTTTGCGAAGGCCATCGTGGTGCTCACCGCAACGCTACTCCCCGCTGCAAACTCCTCATCAACGGCCGGCTGTGGCGCAGTCCAGACCGAAGGGTGGACGACGCGAGATGGGAGCGGTCCGCCGAGGGCGGCGCGGCGCTCTGCGATGTACTTCGCCTCTGGGCTCGCTGGTCCTGGGTGGTAGTACGGAGC
>CAIZYO010000106.1 GCA_903937225.1 uncultured Chloroflexota bacterium
CCATCCTGCATACGAAGAGGTACGCGCCGCGTACCAAGAGGCGCTTACGTCGCGAGCGCCTCAATGTGCGAGATCAGCGCCGCGGACCAGCCCTCGAGCTCGTCTGCGCGGGCCACCGCCTCCTCCAGGGGTACGAGCGCACCAGCGAGTTTCTCTCGCTCCCTCACTTGAATCTCAGGCGACGCGAGTTGCGCAAGGTAGACGACCCCGAGGTGCACACGGCCAACATCATCACCGTCGTCATTGAGCAGTCCGAGCGGGGTGAAACGGGGCAGTGCTGGCGTGGCAACCTCTTCGTTCCATTCACGCGTGAGTGCCGCCTCAATCCCTCTGTCTGCTGCGCCAATATGCCCCCCAACACCAAACGAGGCACGACCGTGAAGTCGGCGGTCGCTCGTCCCCTCGAGTCGATCCATCCAGAAGAGGAACGCGCGGTCCGTGGCATCCCGAAAGATCGCGATCGCGTACGGAATCGGCTGCTTCCACTCGGGGTCCATCTCAAGCTCTCGGCGAGGACGCACCTGCACCGCCCCCTCAAGTCGTGCGATCTCCGCCTCACCCTCTTCGCGCGAAGCGAAGGCGCGAAAGCCGCGCCATGCTCCATGCGGGAGCGCGATCTCGCGCGGAATCCCCCAAATCAACTCATCTGCTCCGCGTGCAAGTGGATCAGTTCGCTCCGGCTCTTGGCTCACCCCAACTCCTCAAGCGTCTCACGAGCTTCAGCGAGACGGGCCCGGATATCGTTGCGTCCTACAACTGGGTCATTCTCCGCAGCCGCGAGGCGCGCATCCCATCGCTCGAGTTCGTCGCGGAGCGCACGCAACCGGCGGCGTACCTCCCGCGCATTCGTCGCCAGAATATCAGCACCCATCTCATCGGAACCACGCGCGAGCCGGGTTGCGGAGTTCCATCCGCTACTCGCCAAAAGATGCGAGACGCGCCAGCCGTCGACTGCCTTCCCTTGCTCCCCTTGCGACACAGCACTCACCAGTGCCGCGGAGAGGAGGAGTGGGAGGTGACTGACCGCCGCCGTGGCCGCATCGTGTAGATCGGCGTCCATCATGATTGGCTTCGCACCGCAACTAGATGCGAGCCGTTCCACAAGAGCGGCGGCACTACTTGCGCCGTGATGATCAGGTACAACCACCCAGGGACGACCAACAAAGAGGCTCGCATCTGCCGCTGCGAATCCTGTCTCATGCTTCCCTGCCATTGGGTGTCCGCCGCAGAATCGCAGCGTTCGCTTCGCCGCTTCGGCCATGATCCATCGTTTCGTGGAGAGCACGTCGGTGATGACCGCCCCCTCCGCCAGCCGACCACTGCGCCTGCAGATCACAAGTTCGTCAAGAATGCTCGTTGCAGCGATCGGTGGTGCGCAGATAACGATGAGCGCAGCGCCGTCAACGGCTTCGGCGATCGTCCGAGCAACGTGATCGACCGCGCCCGCTTCGAGTGCCGCTCGCGGTCCGGCCGAACTTGGCGTCCAGGCAGCGATCTCGACGCCAGTCGAATCAAATGGGCCTACGCCGGCCGGATCCTCACGAAGCGCCTTCGCGATGGAGCCACCTATCAATCCGAGGCCGAGAAGTGCGATGCGCACGATGCGCTCAGCGGAGGGCCGCGATCGCGTCAAGCGCGCGAATCACTGTCCGAATCCCGCCCTCAAAGTTTCCAAGATCCATCGACTCGTTCGGCGCATGCGCGTTGTCATCTGGCGGCGTAAAGCCGAGAAGAACCACTGGGAGTGAGAGCTCACGCTGGAAGAGCGCGGCGATTGGGATCGAGCCACCCTCCCGCAGGTAGAGCGGATCGGCACCGAAGGTTTCTTTCAACGCACTCGCGGCCGCACTCAAATATGGATCGCCGAGCGGGGTGAGGAACGGATATCCGTTGCCGAGGTTCTGCACCTCAACCTGAAGCCCACGTGGGGCAGCCGCCTTTAGTGCCGCCTCCACCTGGAGCGCGATCCTTGCTGGATCCTGCGCGGTGACCAGTCGGCAGGAGATCTTCGCGTGCGCGTGTGCTGGAATGATCGTCTTGCTCCCATCACCAGTGAAGCCGCCCCAGATCCCGTTTACATCGAGCGTTGGCCGGGCACCACGACGCTCTACGGTGCTGAACCCCGCCTCTCCTTGCGTCGCCTTGGCATCAATCCCAGCAAGAAAGTTGGCCTCGCTAAACGGGAGCGCAGCAAAGGCGGCGCGATCGTCTGGAGTAAGTTCCACAACATCGTCATAGAATCCGGGCACGGTCACGTGACGGTTCTCGTCGTGTAGGGAGGCGATCATTGAGGCGAGTGCGTTCGCTGGATTGATCACGGAGCCGCCGTAGCCGCCAGAGTGCAGGTCAACGTCAGAGTTACGTACATCGACCTGCATGTAGGTGATCCCACGAAGTCCCACGGTGAGGGCGGGGAGATTCCCGTCAAAGAACCCCGTGTCGCTGATGATGACGGCGTCCCCACTGCAGCGCTCAGGATTCGCCGCCATCCAGCGCTCCAGGTTCACCGAGCTCGACTCCTCTTCCCCCTCAAAGAGATACTTCACGTTGACGGGAAGCTTGCCACGCGTGCTCAGGAGCGCTTCAAGCGCTGCAAGGTGAATGAGGATCTGCCCCTTGTCATCGGCGGAGCCGCGACCGAGCATGCGACCATCGCGGACGATCGGTTCAAAGGGGCTCGTCTTCCAGAGATCGAGTGGGTCGCCAGGCTGCACGTCGTAGTGACCGTATACAACGATCGTTGGAAGAGCTGGATCCTCGATGCGTTCGGCGACCACAATTGGATGGCCACCCGTCTCACTCACTTCGACGCGCTGAGCGCCGACCCGACGCAACTCCGCAGCAAGCCACTCTGCAGCC
>CAIZYO010000107.1 GCA_903937225.1 uncultured Chloroflexota bacterium
GGCGCTGCAGCTCCAACCGCCGCACGAACGCCAGCTGCGACCGCCGCCCAGTCGCGCTCCAGCGCAAAGGAGGTTGAGACCACTCCCTCGTGCCCACACGGATTGATCAGCGAAAAAGTCTCAAGGTCGCGACCTACGTTCAGCGCCATGCCGTGCCACGCCACGCCGCTCTCCACGCGCACGCCAACAGCGCCGATCTTTCGCTCGCCAACCCAGCAGCCCGGCGCACCGCCGCGCCGCTCCGCTGCCACGCCGTAGTGCGCACACGCCGCGATCAGCGCGTCCTCGAGTGCGCAGATGTGTTGTCGCAGTGAGATCCCCGCCGCGCGCAAGTTGATGATGGGATACGCCACGAGGTGTCCAGGGCCGTGATACGTCACCTCGCCACCACGCTCCACGCGCCGCACCGCAATACCGCGCGCCGCGTACTCAGCTTCTGAAAGATGCAGATGAGCGAGCGTTGCGTTCTTCCCTAACGTCAGCACCGGCTCATGCTCAAGCGCCAAGAACGTATCCACGCCGCTCCCGCCCACGCGGTCATCAACAAGACGGCGCTGCTCTGCATGCGCTTCGTCATAGCCGAGCCTGCCGAGCCAGCGGTATGCAATCGGGCGATGTGCACTCTCCATGCCCTGAGCGTAGCCTCCCCCACTCCCCATGCGCTATCCTCACCCCCCACGCGGGAGTAGCTCAGTTGGTAGAGCGTCTGCTTCCCAAGCAGAAGGTCGAGAGTTCGAGACTCTTCTCCCGCTCCAGTCCCCTATCCCCATTAGACTGCCGCCATGGCGAAAGATGGGAAGCAGGACCTAGAGAAAGCCGCGATCGACACGATCGCCGTGCATGCGGGCGAGGGGGCTGATCCAACCACCCGCGCGCACAACCTCCCCATCTATCAGACAGCCACCTTCACGTTTGAGACGGCGGACGAGAAGGAGGAGGCGGTCGACGGTGCGCTTGCCTGGGAGCCGAACCGATACTTCTATACGCGCACCAACAACCCCACCACGGCGGCGCTTGAAGAGAAGCTCGCAGCACTTGAAGGCGCGGAGAGTGCGATCGCTTCAGCCTCCGGAATGTCTGCAATTTCCGCCGGTCTCCTTGCGCACCTCAAGAGCGGCGATCACTTGATCGTTGCGGATGACCTCTTCATCATCAGCCAAATTCTCTTCGCCGAGGACTTCCCGTCTCGCGGCATCGAAGTGACGCCGGTCGCGATCACGGATCTTGCAGCGGTGAAGGCGGCGATGCGACCAAACACGCGCATCATCTTCGCGGAAGTGCTCTCCAATCCGTGGATGAGGATCAGCGATGTCCCAGCGCTCGCAAAGGTTGCACATGACGCGAATGCACTTCTCGTCATTGACAACACCTTCTTGAGCTCCGTCACGATCCGCCCACTTGAGTTCGGCGCGGACCTCGTGTTGCAGACCACCACGAAGTGGATCTCTGGACATGGTGATGCGCTTGGCGGGATCGCCGCGGGGAGTAAGGCGCTCGTGGATCCGATTCGGCGCCAGACCGATCTTCTCGGCGGTGCCGCCTCACCGTTCAACTCCTGGCTCATTGCCCGCGGAGCGCGCACCCTCCCGCTACGAGTGGAGCGCGCCACAGCGAATGCAACGAAGTTGGCCGCCTTCTTGGAGGGTCACGAGAAGGTGGAGTGGGTGCGTCACCCGAGCCTCGCCTCACATCCGGATCGCGCGGTGGCGGATCGAATCCTTGGTGGGAAGTGGGGCGGCATGCTCTCCTTCAAGCCGCGCGCAGCGGCGGGGGTTGATCCACTCGACGCGATGCGCGCCTTTGCCGACACCATCAACCTCTTCGGCGTGGGGGTGAGCCTCGGCGAAGTCGACACGCTCGTCTATCCAATGCCGAAGCGCGGCGGCATCTTCCGCATCAGCGTTGGCATTGAGGGGTCAGACGACATCATCCGAGAATTTGATCGCGCGCTCGCACACGTGAAGTAGATGGGAGTGCAGCCCCCAGCCGATGCCCTCTATCTCAGCTGGGA
>CAIZYO010000108.1 GCA_903937225.1 uncultured Chloroflexota bacterium
CGTGCAGCGCCAGCGTGAAGCTGCGCACGAAGGCCTTGGTGGCGGCATAGGTGGTGAATCCAGGGAATGGAAGGAACGAAGCAACGGAGGCAACGTTCAGGATTGCTCCGCTCTTCCGCGGAGCCATTGCGATCAGCGCCGCTCGCGAGAGTCGCATCAGTGCGTTGACGTTGACTGCAATCTCGTTGCTCTCACCTGCGGCATCAAGTTCGGTGATCTTGCCGAAGCGGCCGTAGCCCGCGTTGTTGATCACCATTTCAATCGGCCGCGACTCATCGGCAATGCGTGCCTCAATCTGTTCAACACCCGACGTTGTTGCAAGGTCGACAACGATCACCTCAGCATCTGCGCCGTTTGCGCTGACCGCAGCGGCGACGCGTGCGAGCTCGTCCGCGCGTCGCGCCACCAGCACCAGGTCCCACCCGCGCTCGGCGAGCTGCAGCGCCATGCACTCACCAATCCCTGATGAGGCACCTGTCACAAGTGCGCGCCGACGATTCATGAGTGGAGTATGGGCGATCTTCACGAAGTGAGGCGGGGTTGGCGTTGGGCGAGGTGGGCGTTGGTAGGGGGACCTGGACTCGAACCAGGGACCGCCGAGATATAAGCTCGGAGCTCTAACCACCTGAGCTATCCCCCCACGAGGTGTTCGCTCAGCCTACCCCCTCCGCGGTCGCCAGTGCGACAGAGAGTGCGGCCAGAGCGAGCGCAGCGGCGCAGATCTCCCACGCGCGTTGACGCGTCCAGCGCGAGGGCGTTGCGCTTCCAGCGGTTCCAGCCACCAGGAGCAGTCCGGCGACGGAGAGGAGTAGTGGCGAGGTGCTGCTCGGTGCTGTCAGGAGAAGCGCGGCGAACGTCACCGCGTGCAGCACAACGAGCGCGCCGAGTGCGCGCGTTTCGCCGAGTCGAACCGCGGCGCTGCGCATTCCACGCTCCGCATCAAGGGCACGGTCGGCGAGGCTGTTCTGAAGCGCGAGTGCCGCGCCACCCGGCAGTGCGACCAGTGAAAGCGTCAGGATCGGCGCGGGTAGCACGCTGCTCACCGTTGACCACGCAAACGCGGGGATGATGCTGACGCCAACTGCAAAGGGGAGCCATGAGAGCGCCGTGCGCTTCATCCAGACGTTGTACGTGAGTCCGACCAACGCGCCCAGTGCGGCCAGTACGAGGGTGAGTCTGCTCACTTGTGCGGCGGCAGTCAGTCCCGTGATCAACCCGGCGGCGGCCATCAGGAGTGCAGCGCGTGGCGGGAGCTGACCGCGAGCGAGCGGCTTCTCAGGTCGGCCTGCATCTCGATCACGATCGATGTAGTCGTTCGTTGCGCCAATAAAGGTGTGCACCCCGAGCATGGTCAGAGCGACCAGTGCGGCGACGCTCGGTGGAGCTCCAGCAACCGTGGCGAGCGCCGCAGCCGCGACCGCATTAAGCAGCGTTGGGAGCGGATGCGTAAGGCGAAGCAGAGCGCGGAGTGTCCGCCAGCGTTGTCCCATGAGGTCAGCCTAGCGCCCTGCTATCCTCTCGGCGATGACACTCTCACTTCCTACTCCAATCTCAACGTCACCTGCGCCTGCGATCAGCGTTCGCGACCTGGTGAAGCGCTACAAAGGCGCTGACCGGAACGCGGTTGACGGGGTCTCATTTGACGTTGCGCAGGGGTCGCTCTTCGCGCTGCTCGGACCAAACGGCGCGGGGAAGACCACCACGATCAGCATCCTGACCACCACGCTCGCCGCAACATCAGGGAGCGTGCAGATCGCAGGCGCCGACCTTGCGCATGACCAATCAGAGGTGCGACGCCGCGTTGGCATCATCTTCCAGAAGCCATCGCTGGACCGTGCACTCACGGGTGAAGAGAACTGCCGATTCCACGCCGCTCTCTACGGTGCATATGCGTATCGCCCCGCCTTCTCGCTGATGCCACGCGAGTATCGAGAGAGGATCGTGGAGCTCGGCGCGCTCGTCGGCCTCGATCGTGACGACCTCTTCAAGAAGATCTCCAAGTATTCAGGAGGCATGCGTCGCAAGCTTGAGATTGCGCGCTCGCTCCTCCATCGACCGCAGGTCCTCTTTCTCGACGAGCCAACCGTTGGCCTTGACCCAGAATCGCGACGCTCTGTTGCCGGCTACCTTGACGCGATCCGTCGCAGTGAGAAGACCACCATGGTCCTCACCACCCATTACCTTGATGAGGTTGAGATCGCCGATCAGGTCTGCATCATCGATCGCGGCAAGATCGTTGCGAACGGGACGCCAGCTGAGTTGCGCACTGGTACGGGCGTCACTCGCGTGGAATTTGAGGCCGCAGATCGAGTTGCACTCAGTGCGGAGGTGGAAAAACTCGGACACACCCCGCAGCCAATCTCTGCGGGCGTTGCTGTTGAGGTGCTCGGCGCTGAGGCGGCACATACGCTCGTGCGGGACCTGAAGACGCCACTCACGCGCTTTGAAGTGCGCAGCCCAAGCTTGGAAGACGCATATCTAAAGATTGTTGCTGCGACGGCTGACGATCGCGAAGAGTCGCCACTTGATGACACGCCGCGAAGGAGCTTCCGCCGATGAGCGCCGCGATCACCCCGCGACCCGCATCGCGCTTCAGCCTGCGCAACGAGCTTGCCGCCGCAGGCGCGATCGCCGCGCGTGACGTTACGAAGCTCCTCCGCGATCCGATCCGCCTCGTTGGCGGCCTCGTCTTCCCAGCACTCTTCATTGGCGTACTTGGCGGCGCATTCGCCTCCAACTTTGAGTCGCCTGGAATTGATCTCCTCCCGTTCATCTTTGCCGGCCAGCTGGCGCAGGGCGTCTGGCAGTCCGCAGCACTCGGGCTGATCTCCATCCTGGAGGATCGCGAGAACGACTTCTCGCAAGAAATCTTCGTCGCCCCAATCGGGCGACGCACGATCCTCGCCGGGAAGATCCTCGGCGAATCGCTCGTTGCCTTCCCGCAAGCATTCACCGTGATGCTCTTCGGCATCGTGCTCGGCATCCCACTCACCCTTGCACAGGTATTCGCGCTGATCCCCGCGCTCGTCCTGGTCGCCATCTTCGGCGCTTCATTCGGCGCTCTGCTGGTGAGCCTCCTCCCTAACCAGCGTTCAGCCAACCTCATCTTCCCGTTCGTCTTCCTGCCGCAGTTCTTTCTGGCGGGCGCATTCAATCCGATCCGTGAGCTCCCCTGGTACCTGGACATCGTCAGCCACGCCGCACCACTCAGGTACGCGGTTGACCTGATCCGTGGCGCTTACTACGGCTATCCGAACGTGGCGGTCCTCTCCGATCCAATCTGGAACGTGGGCCTCATTGCAATCTTGACGGTGGTGATGCTGAGCATTGGCACACTCCTCTTTGTGCGGAGCGAACGCAACCGCTAGTCGCACACGAAGCCCCGCCGTGCACGCTCAGTCCAATCATTAGCGCCCCGCTCGGGATTACCTATTTCCACCGCACAGGCGCAGACTCGCGTTGTAGGAGCGGGCCGCATCGCGGGCATCCTCGACGTCCCGCTCCAGAATGGGAGGAGCGGTTATGCGAAGCACATGGTTCGCAAACGCAGTCGCACTCGGTCGCGTCGTGATCGGAACCATCTTTCTTTGGGCGGGGCTCGAGAAGGTGATCGGCGCAGGCGGCGCATGGACGGCGAAGGGCTTCCTTGCCTATGGAACCAACGGCACACTCGGGTGGCCGTTTGTGACCGGTGAGGTTGCAGAAGGAACCATCTTCAATCCAACACACGAACTCTGGGTGAGCCTTTCAGCGAACGTGGGCGCGATGAGCGTCATTGACTTCATGGTGCAGTTCGGCCAGGTTGCCATTGGTGCGGCGCTGATCCTTGGGCTTGCCACGCGGTTCGCCGCGGCAGCGGGCTCACTGATGATGCTCTTCTTCTTTGTTGCGGCATGGGACTTTGCCTACGGCATCGTGAATCAGCACCTCACCTACGCCGTGGTGACGTTCGGCCTTGCGATCGTTGGCGCAGGCAACTTCAGTGGGCTAGATGCGCGAATTGCCAATCAGCTCCCAGCGTGGGTGCGTGACTACTTCGCATCGGGCGCGCCAGTGAAGGCTGGGGGCCGCGCCTAGACCGCGTCTGCTCCTCGCCGGATACATGAGACTCGCCGTGAGCCGGCTGGGTCAAGGTTGATCAGGGAGGGCGTCTCCGTCGAACAGGCGGCGACGCTCTCTCTACATCGCGGGTGGAATGTGCAGCCGCTCGGTGGATTCAACGGGGAAGGGACATCACCCTCAAGGATGATGCGGTCACGACGTTCTCTTCGGTCGGGTTCGGGCACCGCCGAGAGGAGCGCGCGCGTATA
>CAIZYO010000109.1 GCA_903937225.1 uncultured Chloroflexota bacterium
CCACCGCTCAGACGTTCGTGGAGCGCCGTAACCAGTCGCTCAAGCGCAACAGCACGCGAAGCCTTGATCAAGACCGTGTCGCCCGTGCGCGCGCGATCAGCAATGAGTCCAGCACCTGCCGCGATCCCGCCCTCATCGGCAGAGAGTCGCACGATCTGATCGACGGTCATACCAGCACTCCGGGCGCCCTCTGCAATGCCGTCCGCCTCGCTCCCAAAGACGAGCAGCGCCGTGAGGCCGCTCTCCGCGGCGGCTCGCCCAATAGCAAGGTGCGCCTCCGCCGAGTAGCTCCCGAGCTCCCCCATTGCGCCGAGCGCGGCAAACCGCGCCCCACGCGAAGTTCCGAGCGTTGCGAGCGCCGCGGCCATGCTGCTCGGTGCAGCGTTGTACGAGTCATCAATGATTCGGACCCCGCCGACGGTTTGCACAGAGGTGCGTCCTCCAGGGAGTTCAAATGTGGAGAGTCGTTCAGCCGCTTGGTGCAGGTCGACTCCGCAGACCTGCGCGACACCGACCGCAAACGCGGCGGCTCGGGCGAAGTGCACGCCGAAGAGGGGGAGGTCGATCGCAATCTTCTCGCCAGCGATCGAGAGCACCACCGCAGTGCGCGCGCTCACCTGGTCCAGCTCTGCGGAGAGGATCCTGATGTCGGACGCTTCCGAGTTGCCGACGAGGATGACGTGCGCTGCCGTGCGCGCACGAAGTCGGAGGACGCGAGGATCATCAGCGGCGAGCAGTGCGAACCCATCTGCTGGGAGCTCCTCAACGAGCTCCCCCTTCGCCGCCTCAATTGCATCAAGATCACCCGCCCGCTCCGCGTGCACCGCATCAATGGCGGTGACAACTCCGATGCGCGGACGTGCGAGCGTGCAGAGCGACCGAATCTCTCCGCCCACGTACATTCCCATCTCCGCCACAAATCGCTCCGTTCCGTCTGGCATGTTCAGTAGGGCGAGCGGGAGGCCAATCTCATTGTTTGCGTTCCCTGGCGTTGCGGCAACGTGTGCATCTGCACCCCCCAGCGCCACGCGGATCGCCTCCTTCGTGGTGGTCTTCCCCACGGAGCCAGTGACGCCAGTTACCTCAATGTCAAAGCGGGCGCGCCAGTGCGCCGCAAGCTGTGCGAGTGCGCGAGGCCCGTCAGGCGTCTGGAGAACACTTACGCCGCGCTCGCGCGCGCGTTCTTGGGCTATCCGAACCTCTTGACTGACCGCCTCGCCTTCCGTACCGCTCTGAATGATCAGCGCGTGAGCGCCGGCGTTCATCGCGGCGCTGAGATGGAGGCGGCCATCCGTCTGTGCTCCAGGGAGTGCGAGGAAGAGCGCGCCAGGCTGTTCCGCGAGTCGTCGGGAGTCCACCAGTGCTCCGCGAACAGGGAGGGTGCCGTCAACGAGCAGTTCAGCGCCGGTGATGGTGGCGAGCTCAGCACCCGCGGTTGCGAGGTAGCCGCCTACACGAGAAGGGCGCACTGCAGCCACGCTCATGTCCGCCGTGAGGCTCGCTCGACGCGAAGAGGGTCCCCGCCCACCGACAGACCCACCAGAGCGGAGGGTTCCGGTGCCCTGCGGTGGGCGGGGGAAGTCATGCCGCGACCCGACGAAGGAGCCGCGGGGGTCATCTTGAAGAGCACCGTGAGATCTTCCGCGACCCGACGGAAGAGTTCATAGGATTCGATGTTGTTGAGGATTACGCCCACGCGATTCACCACGGGTGGCACGCGTCGAAGCGAGACGGCGATCACGTACTCGGGCGCCGTCTGGCCGATCCAACCGACATAACTGAAGTTGTAGTGGCGCTTATCCCAGCCCGCCTCCCCGCCGTTGAGCTCTTTGCTCAACCAG
>CAIZYO010000110.1 GCA_903937225.1 uncultured Chloroflexota bacterium
GCCGAGACGAGCTCGCGCAAGACGAGGGCAATACCACCAGCCTTATAGAGGTCGAGTGCTGCATAACTGCCGCCAGGGATGAGATTGCCGATCACTGGCGTTGATTCTCCGAGTCGCTCAAAGGCCTCAATCTCAAGTGGGAGATCAAACTCGCGTGCAATCGCGAGGAGGTGTAGCACGGCGTTCGTTGAACCTGCGGTTGCACCGACCGCGCGAATCGCATTCTCCAGTGCGCGCTCCGTAACGAGTGCGCGTGGCCGAACATCATCGCGCACCAGTTGCACGGCGATCTCGCCCGAGCGTTCCGCCGCTGCGATCTTGTCTGGGTCTGGCGCAGGGATGCCGTTGAGGCCAGCGGGGGAGAGACCGAGCACCTCCATCGCCATGCTCATCGTGTTTGCGGTGAACTGTCCGCCGCATGCACCAGGCCCTGGGCAGGCGGCGTTCTCAAGTGCCCAGAGCTCTTCGGCGCTGATCTTCCCCGCACGGTAGGCGCCAACCGCCTCAAAGACGCTCTGCACGGTGACGTCCTTCCCGTTGAAGGAGCCGGGGAGGATCGTGCCGTTATAGAGGATCAGTCCAGGGATGTTGAGGCGACCGAGCGCCATCGCGGCGCCAGGGCTCGTCTTGTCGCAACCGGTGAGGCAGACGATGCCGTCAAAGCTGTGCCCAGCGGCGACGAGCTCAATGGAGTCGGCGATCAGGTCGCGTGAGATCAACGATGCCTTCATCCCTTCGGTGCCCATGGCCACGCCGTCTGAGACGGAGATGGTGCCGAACTCCATTGGCGTGCCGCCTGCGCGTCGAATGCCGCGCTTCACCGCATCGGCGAGTTCGCGCTGGTTGTAGTTGCACGGCATCGTCTCGATCCAGGTGGTGGCAACTCCGATGATCGGCTTGGCGAGGTCTTCGTCGGTGAACCCGATCGCCTTCAGCATCGCGCGTGCTGGCGCGCGATCTGGACCGTCGGTCATGGCGGCGGAGTGCCGCTTCGCTGGGTCGCTCGGCCGGTCGTAAGGGTGCTTCTCCTTCGCGCGGTCGTCGCTCACTGCGCCGCCCCTGTCGCTTTGGTGTTCACGGTGCCTGGGTGCGCGCGCTCATGCGCCTCAATGTCGGCCGACTTGGAGCGGACGAAGTCGAGTTCGTCGAGCCCAGCGAGGAGCATCTTCTGAGCGAACGGATCAATGGCGAACTTAACCGCCGTGCCGCTCGGTGTTGTCAGCGTTGCGCTCGCAAGATCAACGCTCGCCTGCGCCGCGTCGCCGCTGCGCGCAGCTTCCATGAGTTGTGCATGCAGCGCCGCATCCACAACGATCGGCAAGATGCCGTTCTTCAAGGCGTTGTTCTTGAAGATGTCGGCGAAGCTCGTGGAGATAATCGCCTTGATCCCAAACGCATCGAGCGCCCACGGCGCATGCTCGCGGCTTGAACCGGTGCCGAAGTTGTCGCCCGCAATAAGGATGCCGCGCCCCGCGAAGCGTGGGTCATCAAGGACAAATGGTGGCGTCTTCTTGCTGCCATCTTCGTTGAAGCGCCAGTCGTGGAAGAGGGCATCGGCGAGCCCCGACTTCACGACGACTTTTAGGTAGCGCGCCGGGACAATCTGGTCCGTGTCCACATTCTCTGCGGGGAGTGGGATGAGCGCGCTACTGAAGCGCTCCACCTTTGGCGCCGCCATCAGGCGAGTGTCCGTGGGTCGGTGATGCGACCGTTCAGCGCCGTTGCGGCGGCGGTAAGTGGCGAGGCCAAGAAGGTGCGGCCGCCCTTCCCTTGGCGACCTTCGA
>CAIZYO010000111.1 GCA_903937225.1 uncultured Chloroflexota bacterium
CTCTGGCAGTGGCTTCCCCGCTGCATCCACATCAATGGAGCGACGGCACTTCACGGAGACCTGTCCCTGTGCATCTTCACCTTCGGAGACGGCACGAATCTCGTACTCAGACAAGTTTGGTCGCCAACCGAGTGATGGCTCGATCGCAAGGTCGATCGCCTCATAGAGCGCGTCGACCGGGCCGTTGCCGGACGCTTCGGCCTTCCGCTCTTCGCCGTTAACACGCACCTCCACGCGACCAGATGAGCCGCCACCTCGCGAGGATGCGACGCTCCAATCGAGCAGTTCAATCGTTGCCGCGCTCCCTGTGGCGGCACGCTTATCGACGAGTGCGATCAGGTCGGCGTCGGTGAGCTCCTTCTTGATGTCCGCCAGTGCGATCGCTTCGCGATAAAGCGCGTCGAGCGCCTCACCAGTGAGGTCGTGCCCGAGCTCGGTGAGCTTCGCCTGGAGTCCGCGTCGACCGGAGAGCTTGCCGATCGTGAGTGATGAGCCGAGCAGGCCAACCGACTGCGGCGTCATGATCTCGTAGGTGAGTGGGTTCTTCAGCACGCCGTCCTGATGGATCCCCGACTCATGCGCGAACGCATTTGCACCAACGATTGCCTTGTTCGGCTGCACGGCGAATCCGGTGAGGTAGCTCACCAAGCGACTCGCGGCGGTGAGCTGTTCCGTCTGGACGCGGATGTCGTGCGATTCAAACTGACCCGGTCGCGTTCGCAGCGCCATCACAACCTCTTCGAGCGATGCGTTACCTGCGCGCTCGCCAAGTCCGTTGATCGTGACCTCCACCTGACGCGCCCCTGCCTGGACGGCGGCGAGCGTGTTCGCGGTGGCGAGGCCAAGGTCGTTATGGCAGTGGACGCTCACCGTGGCATCGCGGCCAACCAGGTCAACGACGCGCTTGGTGAGCGCCGCGTACTCGGATGGGATGGCGTAGCCCACGGTGTCTGGGATGTTGACCGTGGATGCACCAGCGCTCACCACCGCCTCGTACACCTGCATCAGATAGTCGTAATCGGTGCGGCTCGCATCTTCGGCGGAGAACTCAACTTCGGCGTCGCGACCGAGTCGCTCGCGCGCGTACTTCACCCACTTCACCGCCTCCGCAAGCGCCGCCTCGCGCGTGGTGCGCAACTTATGCGTCAAATGGATATCTGAGGTTGCAATGAAGAGGTGCAAGTGCGGTCGATCAGATGCCTTGATCGCATCAATGGCTCGTTGCGGATCGCCATCCTTGCAGCGCGCGAGCGCCGCAATGCCGATCCCCTTAGTTGACTCGGCGATCTGGCGCACCGCTTCAAAGTCGCCCTCTGAGGCGGCTGGGAAGCCGGCCTCAATGACGTCCACCTTCAACTTGGCGAGCTGCCGCGCAACCTCCAGCTTCTCCGCAACGGTGAGGCCAGCGCCTGGCGCCTGCTCGCCGTCACGCAGCGTGGTGTCAAAGATGCGAACCGCACCAGTGGCGACGCCGGGTCCAGGTGCGCCGTTCACTTGGCGGCGCCCTTCTCCGCAGCACCCTGTGCGCCATTGATATCCACCTCAACCGGGTTGAGGAAGGTCATCTGGCGACGAAGCTCGCGGCCAACCTTCTCAATTGGGTGCCCGGAGTTTGCGGCGCGCAACTTTTTATAGTTCGGTCGACCCGCCTCATCCTCAGCGATCCAGCCCTTGGCGAACGTGCCGTCCTGGATCTCGTTGAGAACCTCTTTCATGCGCGCCTTCACTGACGCGTCAATGATGCGTGGCCCGGAGACATAGTCCCCGTACTCCGCAGTGTCCGAGATTGAGAAGCGCATGAAGTCAAGACCGCCGCGGTACATCAGGTCCACGATCAGCTTCAGCTCGTGCATCGTCTCGAAGTAGGCGAGCTGCGGATCGTAACCAGCCTCAACCAGCGTCTCCCACGCGCTCTTCACGAGCTGCGCCGTACCGCCGCAGAGCACCGCCTGCTCACCGAAGAGGTCGCTCTCCGTCTCATCCTTGAAGGTGGTCTCCATGATCCCCGCGCGCGTGCAGCCGAGTCCGTTTGCGTACGCCATCACGCGCGCGCGAGCGGTCCCCGTTGCGTCCTGATGCACCGCAAAGAGTGCAGGGACGCCGCCGCCTGATACATAGACAGAGCGGACCAGGTGACCTGGACCCTTCGGCGCAACCATGCCAACGTCAATTCCTTCTGCTGGCGAGATGCGCTTGAAATGAATGTTGAACCCGTGCGCGAAGAGGAGGAGCGCGCCTGGCTTGATGTTCGGCGCAATCTCTGCCTCGTACATCTTCTTCTGTGCCGTGTCTGGAACAGCGATCATGATCACGTCAGCGCGCTTCGCCGCCTCAGCGGCGGTCATCACCTCAAA
>CAIZYO010000112.1 GCA_903937225.1 uncultured Chloroflexota bacterium
ATCGCTGCATCAGCGCCACGACGAGAGAGGCCCGAGCGCTCAGCGACGAGCACATTGACGCGGATCAGATCAGTCAGCGAGGGCTCCTTCGCCAGCTGGCGTCGTTGGACCTTCGTCTGAAGTGGCGTCAACGGGTGATGGCTCCTCACTGGAGAGTTGCAGACTCAAAATTGATGCCGCATCACCCTCCAGCGGTGGGAGATCGCCCAGCGATGCGAGTCCAAACTTACGAAGGAACTCCATCGTTGTGGCGTATCGATGTGGGCGTCCAGCAGTCTCTAGACGATCAACCTCTTCGACCAGACCGCGCTCAAGAAGGACACGAAGGGCGTAGTCGGCATCAACGCCGCGAATCTCTTCAATGCCCGCCTTAGTCACCGGTTGACGGTACGCAATCACGGTGAGCGTTTCGAGGGGGGCTGCGGTCATATCGGAGCCACCGGTTCCGATCCATGCCATAACGGCGCGCGCCTGCTCAGGGCCACTCGTCAGCTGGAGCTCATCCCCATGGGTGAGGAGTGTGATCCCACGGCCCGCGAGCGTTGACTGAAGCTCAGACGCCAAGCGATCAAATGCGGCGCGGTCAACCTCAAGGAGCTTCGCCGCCTCCTTCCTCGTCAGCGGACGATCCACAACAAAGAGCAGCGCCTCAAGATCCGCTGCCGTTGCCGGATGAGTTCGCTCAGGGAGGGCTACCCCCGCTCGCTTCTCGGTGCTCATTCTCCCCCCTTACGCATGTACGCTCTCAGGCGCACTCTCTGTGATGATGATCGGACCCCAGAGTGCATCTTGCACCACTTGAACCTCGCGCCGCTTTGCCAACTCTAATAGGGCGAGGAAGGTCACCGCAATAAACGAGCGATCACGGCGGTCTCCAAGGAGCGTCTCAAGGTCCACGCCGCTCAGCCCGCTCTGACGCACCGCCTCGCGAATGGCTGAGAGTCGATCGCTGATTGAAACCTTCAGGCCAACCGGCGCGAGCGCAAGATCAGCGAGTGGACGACGGCGAAGTGCAATACGAGCGGCAGCACGGACGAGTCGCTTCGGGTCAGAGATGACGGGGGTCAGCGGCTCCACGAGTACTGGCTTCGGCTGCGGGAGGAGGCGGGTTGGCTGCTCACGCTGCCAGAGCGGCGACTGAAGTCGCTCGCCGAGCAGTCGAGCGGCGTCACGGAAGACTCGGTAGCGAAGGAGTCGTGCACGCAGATCCACCGCCTCATCAACATCATCAAGGTCGTGTGTATCAAGTCCTTGGTGAACGATCGGCCGTGGAAGAAGTGCCCGACTCTTGAGAACGATGAGCTGCGCGGCGACTGACACGAATGCGGAGAGCGTTTCCAAGCGGTCGTCAGGGATCTCTGCGAAGAAGCGGAGGAACTCATCGGCAAACGGTGCGAGTGGAACGCGACAGACGTCAAGCTCGTCACGCTCGATGAGAGCGAGGAGGAGGCCGTAGGGTCCACTGAACTCTCCGAGCGCTACATAGGAGCGGGAGCGACCGAAGAGCCCCCCCTGCTCGCGCCGGAAGACGACACCTTCAATGTCAACGGCGGCAGGATCCGGAAGCTCAAACCCCTCTGCCAGCACCGATCGACTCATCTCACGCCCCTCCCTGACTTACGCGCAAGGATACGCTCCTCGCGCCACTCGCGGGGCGCCGCCAGGCGGTTCATCCAGGCCCGAGCAGGAACTCGGTCAATCCAAAGCTCAGGTCCCCTAGGAGTGAGCCGAGCGGCGTGAAGAAGAGCAGGGCGATCACCACAGGGAAGGCGAACCGCGACGAGGTCAGCCCTTCAACGGTGTCAGCCAGGCGAGGTGATACGAGCGCGAGCACTCCGGTAAGGAGCGCCCGTCCATCAAACGGCGGGATTGGGAGGAGGTTTAAAAAGAGAAGAGCAGCGTTGAAATACGTGAAGTAGACGATCAGCAATCCGAAAAGGTCTGAGGACGGAGGACTCCCGATCAGCCGGTAGAGAGCCGCCGCGACGACCGCGAGGAGCAGATTACTCAGCGGACCTGCAACGGCGACAATCGCCCAGCCAAGACTCCCCCCTCGTAGGCTCTGCGCCATGACTGGGGTTGGCTTCGCCCAGCCAATCATTCCTCCGCCAGAGAGCGCCGACAAGAGAAGAAGGCCGGCTCCGAGCGGGTCAATGTGGCGCCGCGGATCCAAGGAGACGCGTCCGAGTGCCCGCGCATGTCCGTCACCGAGTTTCCACGCCGCGGTGGCGTGTGCCGCCTCATGCACTGGAAAGCTGATGAGGAGCAGGAGGAGCGCAGCGGCGAGTGGAGCGAACGTCTCAGCATCCATTGCTGAATGGTAGCCGCTTACGCTCGAGGATGCGCCCGTTTGTACGCATCACGCACATGGCTCCCGAGCAGGTGCGTGTATAGCTGCGTGGTGGAGATGTCCGCGTGACCGAGCAACTCCTGCACCACACGCAGATCCGCACCACCATCGAGAAGGTGTGTTGCGAATGAGTGGCGGAGCGTGTGTGGGTGGATCTCTGTGCCGAGCCCCGCGCGGTTCGCCGCGTCGCGAATCACACTCCACGCCGATTCGCGTCGCAAGCGCACCCCACCCTGCGCGAGAAAGAGTGCGCTCGGCTCCACCGCGGCTCGACTACGTCGCGCGCTCGCCTCCGCATGGACTGTGCGACCGTCGTCGCGATACGTTCTAATCGCATCAACCGCTGGCTCCCCGATCGGCACCACACGCTCACGCCGGCCCTTCCCAAAGAGACGCACGCTCCCCTCCTCAAGGTCCACTCCATCAAGATCTAGAGCGACGATCTCGCTCACGCGCCCCCCCGACCCGTAGAGCACCTCGCCAAGTGCGTGGGCGCGCTGCGCATCTGCGCGCGCGAGATCACCGTCACCCTGCTCGGTCGCAAGCTCGCGGAGCAGGCGCTCCACGCCGTCCAGCCGAAGCACCGCAGGGAGGTTGCGACGCGTACGCGGTAGATCAATCTCCGCGCTGATTGAACGAGTCAACTCCCCTTCGCCTTCCGCGAATCTGTAGAGCACACGGAGCGCAGCGGCGCGGCGGCGCGTGGTTGAAACAGCAACGTTCGCCCCAGCGAGCCACGCCTGGGCCGCCTTCGCGTCGCTGCGCCAGGCATCACCCGGGCCGAGTGACGCGGCGAAGGATCGGTAGTCGCCGCGATACGCGTCAAGCGTGCGCGGAGAGAGGTTGCGTTCAACGCTCAGGTAGACGAGGCACGATTCAATGATGCGATCGAGTGGGCTCATGGTGAGTCCACCGCTCATGATCCGCTCTGGCCCGCCTTTGCCAGGAGCTCCCGTGCCGCAGCCTCTGCGCCACTCCCTGCAGCGTCGCCCGCGAGCATTGACGCGAGCTCGCGCATCCGTTCATCACCGGTAAGGCGACGCACCTCCGTGATCGTGCGCCCCCCCTCCTCACGTTTGCGCACCTGCAGGTGCACGTCCGCCTGTGCCGCAACCTGTGGGAGATGTGTCACGCAAAGCACCTGGTGCTGCGTGGCGATTCGCTTCAGGCTTTTGCCGAGCGTCTCTCCAGCGCGCCCTCCAAGCCCTGCATCAATCTCATCAAAGACCAGCGTCCGGCTTTCGCTCGCATCGCTGAGTGCCTCTTCGAGTGCGAGTGAGACTCGGCTCAGCTCACCGCCAGAGGCGATCTTCGCGATCGGCGCAGCGGGCTCTCCAGAATTCGGCGCAAAGAGGTACTCCACGTCGTCCCCACCACTGCGGTCCACGAGGCAGGCAGTCCCTTCAACGAGCGGGTCGTCTTCGCCACCAGCTCGGGGTGCGACAGAGATCTCGAACGTTGGCGGGAGTGCGAGCGACTCAAGGGCACGGTTCACCGCCTTACAAAGTCGTCCGGCTCCGGCAACTCGCGCGCCCCGCAACTGCGCCGCGAGCACGCCAATCTGCTCCGCAAGCGCGGTTCGTTCCTTCAGGATCTGACCCTGCCGCTCCGTGGCTCCTTCTAGACGTGCAACCTCGCGCTCAGCGCGTTCGAGGGCGTCCGCGAGGCCCGCCTCGTCGGTGCGGAAGCGTCGCTCCAGCGAAAGGATCACCCCAAGTCGCTCCTCAATCTCAGCAACTGGACGACTCAGCGCCTCACCCACTTCGCCGCGCGCGGCATCGCGAGCGAGATCGTCAATCTCTACCGCGAGCGCGCTAATGCGCTCCGCAAGTGATGCGCTCCCGGAATCAAGTTTGAGCAGCTCACGTGCGCTCCGATCAAGAAGTCGAGAACGCGCACGGAGGCTCTC
>CAIZYO010000113.1 GCA_903937225.1 uncultured Chloroflexota bacterium
CGAACTTTGCTTCGATGTACGGGATGGAGAGGAAGGCGCCAGGGACGCTCTGTGGCGTGGAGCCGAGATAGATGGACTTGTAGCGCATCACGTGACGAATGCGTTCGTCGTGGAAGGTCTGGTTGATGCGCCGACTATACGGCGTAGCGGCATCAAGGCGAATCCCTGCGAGCCACGACATCGGCGCAAGGAGGCTCAAGGGGCTGAGCGTCTTGCGGAAGAAGGTTTGATCCAGTTCGCGCCAGAGCTTCTCGCCGCGACGCATGAAGGCGGGGATACCCGCCGCATCGCGCGGATCGAGCGCACCAAAGCTTGCGGCGAGTTTGGTCAGATCGCTTGATGTCTCCAGAACGCTGCCGTCTGCAAAGAAGGTGCGCGACGCTGGCTCAACGGGGAGGAGGGTCAGATCGTCGCTGCGTGTTGCGCCAGCGGCGGACCAGAGCTGATCAAAGAGTTCGGGGAGGGTGAAGATGGTGGGGCCGCTATCCCAACGATACGGACCGATCTCGCGACGCCCCATCTTGCCGCCAGGGCGCGTACCGCGCTCGATGACGGTGACGTGGACTCCGGCGGCGGCGAGACGGATGGCACTGGCGAGGCCGGCGAGTCCGGCACCGACGATGACGACGCGCTTCTTGGTGGTCACGCTCGTTGACGTGCGCGGAGTACGGATCGACCCACAGATGCGCCGAGTGCGATCAGCGTCCCGAAGATTGCGGTGGCACCAGCGGCAACCGCTGACTCAAACGGGACTTGGAGCATGACCAGCATCGTGATCGTCGCGCCGATCACCACGTTCGCGATCAAGAAGAGTCGGTACAGGCGTCGCCCCGCCTCGCCGGTGGCGTCGCGGCCAGTGATGCAGAGCGCAAGGTAGGGGAGGGCAAGGGCGGCGGCGAGTGGTGTACCAGCAAGGCTCGCTGCACCGGCGCCGACGAGGGTGAACCAGGCGGCAGAGAAGAGCGCGGTGTTTCGACGCCCGAGAAGGACGGCAATCGTGCGTACGCCAGCGGCGGCATCTTCATCGCGATCCGTGATGGTGGTGAGTGCATGCGCGCCGATCCCCCAGGCGGCAAAGACGAGGACCTGTGGCGCGATCAGTTCAGTGCCACCTGCAGCATGAATGCCAACCTGGAGTGGGATTGCGTAGAGCACGTTCGTAAGTGAATCGAGGATCGGTCGCCCTTTGAGGCGCGTGGGTGGTGCGTTGTACGCAGCGGAGAGGAGGAGGAGAAGGCCGAGCGAGGCGAGCGTGAGCGGTGGGAACTGGACGGCGGTGAAGGCGAGAAACGGGAGAAGGAGGAGTGTGCTGATGATCGCGTGCTGTGCGAGGAGCGGCTTCGGCGTCAGCGCGCCCTCAACGCCCCCCTTGCGCGGGTTACGCGCATCAGTCTCAAAGTCGAAGTAGTCGTTCGGTGCGTGAAGAAAGTAGTTATATGGGAAGAGAAAGAAGGCGAAGAGGACCAGGTCGCTCGGCTGCACCGCGCCGCGCGTGGCGAGGAGGCCCCAGAGGAGCGGCATTGATGTGTTGAGCCAGAGGAGTGGGCGCGAGATCTCCACCGCCTTGATGACGTTCTTCATAGGTCCATCGTAGGGGAGCGGGCTACACTTAGTTCCTGATGTGTGTAGCCGTGAGTTCCACGTGAGGCGGGGGGCGCGGAGCCCGCACGAAGTGCTCGGCCTGGCGCCAGGTGCGTCCGCCGAGGAGATTCGATCTGCGCGGCGCAGCCTCGCCCGCACGCATCACCCGGACAACTTCTCTGACGACGCTGCTGGGGCGCGCAAGGCGACGCGCGAGATGGCTCTGATCAATGCCGCCGTGGAGGCGCTGCTTGCTGAGGCGTGGGTCTCTGAGGATCCGGCGACGACGCCGCCCCCGCGCGGTGGCCATCGACCGGAGGCGCCCGTGACGGGGCGCGTGGAGTTCACGCAGCCGCCACAGTTCAATGCGCGGACGAGTGAACCAACCAGCGTCAACTGGCGACCTGAGGCGGAGTGGCCGACTCGGCGGGCCCCTGAAGTGAACGTGCCGCGCGTGGGGACCCCGGCTGGACCGGTGCGCCGTCGCGTCGATCCAGAGGTTGCGGCGCGACCGCGCATTTCGCTTGAAGCGGCGCGTGCGGTGCGATTCACATTCGGTCGATACGCGGGTGCCACCGTGGATGCGGTTGGCCGACGCGATCCTGGCTATCTAGCCTGGTGCGTGGATAACGTGCGTCGTGACCCTGAGCTCGCACAGGCGGCCGATTGCGTCCTCAACCACCTCGCCGAAGAGTTTGGCGTCACGCGTCCGGCACGTGGCAGCCTCTTCCGACCGTCGCCGGTTGCGTTTGATGGAGGTGCTGACTGATGGCGCATGCACGGATTGCACTGCTTCTTCTCGCCACACTGCTGATCACGGCGTGTGCACCGAGCACTCCTCCTGACGGCTCACTCCCATGTGATCCGACAATTGATGTGCAGCGCGCCGTAGGGTTTGATGTGGCCCTTGAAGCCACGATCCCTCTCGCCGCATTCAGTGAGACGCCGAGCGAGGTTGACTCAGGGCGTGAATGCTCGGAGAAGCGTCTCGGCCCGCTCTGGGGATCTGGCGTGCGCGAGCTGCGCTCCGCTGGCGCGCTTTATGAGCGAGACGGCCTGACTGGCTTCTCTGTTGTGACCTATCAAGGTGCGGGCCTGACGCTCGACGCGCTTGCATTCGCCTTTGAGCGCGGTGCAGCAACCGGACGAAAGACACAAGACATTCGGATTGAGTCAGTGCAGGTTGGCGCGTGGGAGGGGAGTCGCATGACGCTGCTCAACGGTGATAAGCGCCAAGTGATCGTGCTCTTTCAGGTTGCGAGCGAGAGTGACCGGGTGCGCGGACTGCTGACGTCAGATCTCTCAAATGCGGAGATCGATGATCTCCTCGCGAGGTACGAGTCCGCGTTGCGCTAGCGCAGCGCTACTTGGCGGCGAGCTCCTTGAGCCCGAATCGCGATTCAAGCTGCTCTGCGGTCTGGAAGCCCACGGCGCCAACTGGCTGCGCGCCAGCCCCCTTGAAGAAGGCGATCGTTGGGATGGACATGATGTTGAAGGCGCGCTGCAGGCTTGGGTTCTCGTCGACGTTGACCTTCACGATGTCAACCGCGCCGTCGTACTGCGCGGCGAGCTTTTCGAGCTCTGGGGCGACGAGTTTGCATGGGCCGCACCAAGGGGCCCAGAAGTCCACGATCACTGGTCGTGGTGAGTTGGCGACATCCGCCTCAAACGATGCGTCCGTGGTGTGCTTGATCTCCGCCATCTCTAACTTCGCCTCCACTCTCAGCAGCGTGCCGCCGCCGTACGCCCCCATTCTACCGACCTTCCGCCTCAAGGGTGCTTGGGGGCGGGGTAGGATGAGGACATGACTGAACGAACGGCACCGATCCGAGTCCTGATCGCAAAGCCTGGCCTCGACGGCCACGATCGCGGCGCGAAGGTGCTCGCGCGCGGCTTGCGCGACGAAGGGTTTGAGGTGATCTACACGGGAATCCGGCGCACCACGGAGGCGATCATCGCCGCCGCCATTGAAGAGGACGTGGATGTGGTCGGCTGTTCAATCCTCTCTGGCGCACACGCCACACTCCTCCCGAAAGTGGTCGCTGGACTCCGAGAGGCGGGGGCGGCCGACGTGCTGGTGGTCGCGGGTGGAATCATTCCAGAAGAGGATCGCGTTGGACTTGAGGCGGCTGGTATCTCTGCGATCTTTGGCCCAGGGAGCACGATTGCGGAGATCGCCATGTACCTGCGCGCCAATGTCCGACGCCCCTAGCCCGCGCGGCGCAGCCCTGCGCAGTGCGCGAGAGCTTGCGCAGGCGATCAGCAGTGTGGAGCGCGGAGGCGCGGGTGCCGATGCGTTGATTCAAGAGGCGCTCGCCCAGCTTGCAACGGCTACAGGTCCCGCTGCGCGTGTGATCGGCGTCACAGGTCCTCCAGGTGCGGGGAAGAGCACACTCGTTGGCGCACTCGCGGATCGCGCGCGCGAGGAGGGGCGGCGTGTCGCGATCCTCGCGGTTGATCCTTCTTCGGCGGTGAGTGGTGGCGCGCTGCTTGGAGATCGCGTGCGCGTAGAGGAACGTCCAGATGATGATGGTCGCTTCATGCGCTCCATCGCAACGCGGGGGAGCGGTCGTTCGCTCTCGCACGCCGCCGCCGCCGCGTCGCTACTGATTGAGGCGGCAGGATTTGATCTCCTCTTTATTGAGACGGTTGGTGCAGGCCAGGCCGACCTTGGCATTGTGCGACTCGCCGATCTCGTCCTGTTGGTTGAAGGGCCAGAGGGTGGAGACGAGGTGCAGGCAATGAAGGCGGGGCTGCTTGAGTCTGCCGATCTCGTGGTTGTGAACAAGGGGGATCGTCCCGGCGCAGATCGCGCCGTTGAGCGTCTTCGCTCCGGACTCGCGCTCGGCGCTGACGCGCCAGAGGTGTTGCTCACGTCAGCAACCGAAGGGAGCGGCGTCACAGAGTTGCTCCGCGCCTTGGATGCCGCTGCGCTCCGTCGGGGGCGAGGGGGACGCGTACGCCGAGTTGCGGCGCACCTTGCAGCGGCGGTTGAGGCGCGGGCCGCAGAGAGACTGCGCGCAGCAGAGGCGGACGGTCGGCTTGAAGCGTTGGCACGTGGCATCACTGACGGCCTCCGCCCGCTGAGTGGGGCAGTGGACGAACTGCTACAGGGATGAGCGCGCGACTGTTGATCAGCGCACTACTTGGCGGCGCACTTGCTTTTGTCGCGGGAGTTGGCGGTCCAGGGCTCGCCGCAAACGCAACGCTTCCGTCCCCCCTGCGCATTGGTGGCGCTGAAGCGAGCGCGCCGCTGATCGATCTTGTGGTCCTTGGGGATAGTTATGCATCTGCCGCCACTCCGTTCGACCGCGGCTCGCTCAACCTGCTTGGCGCTCCAAGCGTCTGCGCGCGCGGTCCAGCGTGGCCGCGACTTCTTGATCCATCTTCGGTGCGCATTTCGCTCACGCACGTTTCGTGCAGCGGCGCCATGATCCCAGACCTTCTTGACCGCAGGATGCGTGCAGGGGAGCCGGTGCAGGTGCAAGCGCTCAGCGAAGCGACCGATCTCGTGATGCTCGCCATTGGAGGAAACGACACGGGGTTCAGTGAGGTCTTCTCCGCCTGCCGCTTCGAGTCTCTGGAGCAGTGCGCTGAGGTTGCTGCACGCGTCTCCCCGCGCGTTGATGCACTCACGGGAAGTCTGGTTCGCCTCTACCAGGAGGTGTTGCGCCGGGCGCCGAACGCGTTGGTGATCGTTGTCCTCTACGCCGATTCACTTCCCAGCGCTGGCACCCCTGGCCTTGATGCATGCGAGAGCCTGCGGGCCCCAGGCGACGAACTCTCTGATGCCGACCTGCTCGTGATTGAGGAGTGGGGGGAAGCGATCGGTGCCAGCGTGGCGGAGGCGATCGCCGCGGTGGCCGATCCGCGCGTGCAGGTTGCCGACCTTGCCGACGCGTTCGCAGGGCACCGCATCTGTGCGGACGAGCCGTGGCAGTGGGGGCGAGATGGTGCCATTCCATTTCACCCGAACGCGGCTGGTCACGCCGCACTTGCGGTGCGTCTCACGCAGCTGCTCGACCAGTTGGCCGCTTCGGGGGCGATCCCAGGGGCGCAGTAGCTCCCCCCGCGCTACGTCCCGTGCGGCCAGCGCCGCCCTCCACTATCCTTCCGCGTGGGCCGGTAGCTCAGCGGTAGAGCAAGTGACTCTTAATCACTAGGTCGTGGGTTCGAATCCCACCCGGCTCACCAGGAGACTGGTGTCCTTTCGAGACGATCCTGAGAGATCGCAGATGGCCCCGTGAGGCCGGAGAGGAGCGAACGCAATGAGTGACGCGCCACGTCGAACGCTGGCACCGTATCGTCGCTCCCTCATCCCACTTCCAGAGTCTGCATCCGTTGTTGACGCGCGCATTGGCGATCACGGACCAGCACTCCTCACCCTTGAAGATGGGAGCGTCTTTCCAGGTGTTGCTTGGGGTGCACCGATCTCCTCCGGTGGCGACCTTGTGGTCAACACGAGTCAGACGGGCTACCAAGAGATCTGCACCGACCCGAGCTATGCGGGTCAGGTCGTGCTGATGACGTATCCCTTGATTGGAAACTACGGTCGTTTGGTCGCGGACGATCAATCGTCGCGACCATGGTTGCGCGGCCTCATCGTTGCTAACGCCACCGCAGCGATCACGGAAGACGCGGCGCAGTTGGCATCGCTGCTGCGGCAGCACGGCGTCCCAGCGATCGCGGGCGTCGAGACGCGCAGCCTTGCACGGCGCTTGCGGGAGACAGGGGCGCAGCGAGCGCGCATCTCCGCACCGTGGGAGGCGGATGCAGAGGCTGCCATCGCGGCTACGCGCGCACTGCCGCGTTGGGAGGACCAGGACTTTGTTGGCCAGGTGTCGCCCAGCAGCGTTCAGACGCATGGAGAGGCGAGCGAGCCGCTCGTGGCAGTAATTGATTTTGGGTTGAAGGCGAACATTGTGCGCGCACTCCGTGCGCGTGGCTTTCGCGTGCGAATCCATCCACACACCGCAACCGTTGACGAGGTGCTCGCTGGTGCGCCGCGCGGCGTGGTCCTCTCCCCAGGACCGGGTGACCCGGCGCGACTTGAGGGACCCGTTGCGCTTGCGCGCGCACTGATCGCGAACGGTGAGCCACTCCTCGGTATCTGTCTCGGGCATCAGATCATCGGTCGTGCCGCAGGGGCCACGACTCGACGTCTCGCCGTTGGGCACCACGGCGCGAATCATCCGGTGCGCGATCTGCCGAGTGGGAGCGTCTACGTCACTGCGCAGAATCACGAGGTGGAGGTTGTCGGCGAGACGCTCCCTCCCGCGTCAGGATTTGAGGTGAGCCAAATCAACTTGAACGACAACTCTGTTGAAGGGTTGCGGCACAGAAGCCTCCCCATTGAGACGGTGCAGTATCACCCAGAGGGTTCACCAGGGCCGCTGGATGCGACGCCAGTCTTTGATCGCTTTGCGCGCGCGATTGAGGCACGGAAGTGAGCGGCGAGCGACCGCCGAAGCCGAAGAGCGTCCTGATCATTGGATCGGGTCCTGTAGTGATCGGCCAGGCGGCGGAGTTTGACTACGCAGGGACGCAGGCCTGTCGCGCACTTCGCGCGGAGGGTATTCGCACCATCTTGGTTAACTCAAATCCTGCAACGATGATGACCGACCCATCCGTTGCGGATGCGGTCTACCTTGAGCCGCTCACGGTGGAGGTGATCGAACGCATCATTGCGTTTGAAAAGCCAGAGGGTCTGCTCGCGGGACTCGGCGGACAGACGGCACTTAACCTTGCCGTCGCACTCTCAGATGCTGGCGTCTTTGAACGACATCCGATTCGCCTCCTCGGCACGCCGCTTAC
>CAIZYO010000114.1 GCA_903937225.1 uncultured Chloroflexota bacterium
CATCATGAGTCGTAACGTTGCAGTATTCGTTGACGTCGCAAACGTCTTTTACGCCGCAAAGGCAGCCGGAGTCGACATCGACTACGTCACGCTGCTCAAGACCATCACCGCGAACCGCGATCTCATTCGCGCATACGCGTACACCGGACTTGATCCAGATAATGAGAACCAGAAAGCATTTCACAACTTCCTCGCTCGAAACAACTACAAGGTTGTCAGCAAGGATGTACGAAAGTATGGCGACGGTCGCTTTAAGGCAAACCTTGACATTGAACTCGTGGTTGACCTTGTCCGCCTCGCGCCAAAGCTCGACATTGCCGTTGTCATCTCCGGCGACGGTGACTTTGCACCCGCGATTCGCGCCGTGCAAGACATGGGAGTTCGCGTTGAAGTCGTGAGCTTCCGCGCCAACACAAGCAGCGACCTTGTGGACGTTGCCGATCAATTCATTGAGATCACATCCATTGCGAAGGTTGAGGCGGGTGGTTCACGAAGCGGCCGCCGCGTTGCCGCTGACGGCGACGAAGACCTCTCCATGACAGAGGTCCCCGATAAGCAGTCCGAGGCCCCAGCGCGACCACGACGTACCCCTGAGCCACGCGAAGAGCGTGGACGCCCACGCCGAGGCGGCGTTGGACGAACAGCCCCTGTGCGCGGTCGCACGGGCGCGACGGTGCGCGTTGGTGGCAGCGTCATTGACGCGGACGCCATTGAGACAATGTCACTCGACGATCTTGAGCCGAGCGACCTTAACCGACCAGCCGTCGGTCAAGAGCACGAACACGACACGGGCGACGCACCACGTCGCCGCCGACGACGCGGCGGACGCGGACGTGGCGGACGCGGACGTGGCGAAGGATTTACCGATGCACCGCGAAGCGGCGCGCCACTCTCTGGCTCCGCATATGACGGACCGATCGAGACAATGTCGCTTGCAGATCTTGACGGCGGCGTCCCTGGTGGCGTGCCAGAGTACATGCGCAGCGAACGTCGGGGATCTGCACAGCCTTCGGGCGCATCGCGACGAGCACTCGGCTCTGGGCCATCACGAATCGCGGACGAGGTTGCTCGATCGCAGCGTGACGGTTCTAGCCGCTCCAACATGTCGGCTGGCATGGAGAGCGAGTCGGTTCCATCCGACGTTGCGGCACTCTTGCGCTCGCAGCTTGAGGCCACTGGTCGCTCTGCTGACAGCGCTCCTGCGTTGAGTGGGAAGGACGCCCCAACAGGTGGGCGCACGCGCGCCAAGGCGAAGCCTGCGGCGAAGAAGCCTGCGGCGAAGAAGCCTGCCGTAAAGAAGCCTGCACCGAAGGTGGCGCTGGTCAAGAAGCCAGCTGCTCGACCAAAGAGCAAGAGGTAAGAGGCGAGCCGAATGGCGAAGGCGGTGTCCGCGCCGGCCAGTCAACCTGACGCGGCCACACGCCCGCCTGCACGCTTCGCAACTCGCGGTCACGATGCGGCCGCGTCGCGCGTCGCGCAACTCTTAACTGGCGTCCCACCACACGCCCTGCTGATCGTGGGGCCACGTGGCGCGGGGGCGGGAACGCTTGCGCGTGACGTTGCGGCAACACTCCTCTGTATCAGCCCGCAGAGCGGCGGCGCCTGCGGGGAGTGCCGCGCATGCAAGCTGGTGGCGGCAGAGAGCCACGCGGACCTCGCACGAATCTCGCCGAGCGGCGCCGCCGATGAGATCGGCATCACGCCAATTCGCGAGCTTGAGGCGAGCCTCGCCCTCCTCCCCGTAGAGGGTGGGCGCCGCGTCGCGCTCATTGAGCGCGCAGATCGCATGAGCGAACCGGCACAGAATGCGCTGCTCAAGACCCTTGAAGAGCCTCCCGCACAAACGCACATCATCCTCGCCGCCGCGGAGGACTCCTCACTCCTGCCAACCATTCGCAGCCGTTGCGCCGTCATTCGCCTCGGCCTCCCAGATTCAGCTGCCGCAAGCGAACTCATCGCCACGCGACTCGGACTTGATGCTGCGACCGCCACGCGACTCCTTCGCATGTCTGGCGGTCGTCCAGGGCCCCTGATTGACGCGGGGGCGAGTGGAGACGCTGCACGTGCACACGCTGCACTGCGACGCCAGATCTTGGACTTTGTTGGCGTCGCACCGCACGCACGTCTTCGCCAACTCCCCGCCCTGATTGCCGATGCGAGCGCGATCCTCTCCGTCGCCATCGCGGACGGCGAAGAGGGGGGAGCAGAAGAGGGCGGCGAACCTGAAGGTGCTGATGCTGCACCGGAGAGCGCGGCAACCAGCACAAAGAAGAGTCCAGCAAAACGCGCGGGAGGGAAGCCAACACCAGCGGAGCGACGCGCAAACGCAAAAGCGCTTCTCCACCTTTGGCGCGGCGTCGCGCGCGATCTTGCACTCGTAGCCTCCTCAGCGCCGACATCCGTAGCGTTTCCAGAAGATCTCCACGAGCTGACCCCTGTTGCCGCGCGTTGCGCGCAGACCACATGGCGTGACGCACTCATCAGTTTGGATCGCGCACTCGCGGCACTCCGTCGA
>CAIZYO010000115.1 GCA_903937225.1 uncultured Chloroflexota bacterium
CGCTCGGCTCTGGCGTTGTGGTTGCCGTTGCCAGCTACACAACGCTCGGGCTGCTCGGCGCAGTGCTGATCCTGCTCCCCGTCTGGGCGATGCTGCGCGGGCGGCGCGAACTACGCCGCACCAGGCCGGTAGAGATCAGCGCGTCGGTGATGCCCTGCAGTCGCGTGCGCTCGTTGACGGAGAGGCCTTCAGTGAGGAGCGCCGAGCCGGCGACGAAGCCGAGGTTCCAACCCCAGCCGAGCAGGAAGAGGGCGACGAACAGCATCGTTCCGCCATCTGGCGGTGCAACGGCGGCGAGCACCGAAGAGAAGGCGAGCACCGCAAGCCCCGCCGCAATGACGAGCGGTGTCCCAAAGCGTGAGGCGAGCCGTCCAGAGAGCGGCGAGAGGGCGAACATGCCAAAGGTGTGGCCGCTGATCACCAGGCCAACGGCGTCGAGTCCGTGCCCGTGCTCTGTCATGTGCAGCGGCGTCATTGTCATCACGAGCACCATCACCACCTGGCCAATCACGAGCGCCACGATCGCGGCGAAGACGCGTGGCCGCGCGATGATCTCCCCTACCGATGCACCACTCCCCGCCGCCTCAGCGCGTGTAGAAGGCGCCAAACTCGCAGGATCAGGCCGCAACGTGAAGAGTGTGAGCAGCGCCGCGGCGGCAACAAAGAGGATCGGCACACCGTACGCGCCGGCGAGGCGCGGCAGCGAGAGCCCTTCGGCAGCGTTCCCAGCCACCGTGACAAGGTTCGGTCCCACCACGGCACCGAGCGTTGAGCCCCAGACCACAAACCCGATCGCGGTGGCGCGCTTCGTCTCGTCGTACATATCTGCCGCCGTATAACGCGAGAGTTGATTCGACGCGTTCGCGCAGCCCATTAAGACCGTTCCAATCAGAAAGAGCGGGAAGGAGCTGAGGATCACGGCAAGTCCAGCGCCAACGGCGCCAACAGCGCCGATCCCGTAGCCGAGCGTCAACCCAGCACGTCGGCCGTAGCGCACCATGAAGCGAGAGAGGAGTTGCGACGCAGTGGCAGAGCCTAAGACGATCGCGGCACCGGGGAGGCCAGCAAAGGCAGAGCCGCCGGAGAGTTCTTTGGCAACGATCGTCGCAACGGTGATCGCACCGATATACCCGGTGCTCCCAAGTCCGACGCCAACGATCAGTGAGAGCTGAAGGCGACTGCGGGTGCGCTGTGCGGCGTCGGTCGGCATCCGCGCAGTCTAACCGCGCTACGCTCCACGCATGCAGAGACCGCTCCACGCCGTTGCCTGGCATGAGGACGCACCGAATCCGAGCAGCGCCGCCACGCCCTCCAATCAACCGCTGCCGACCAGCGTGGACTGGATCGTCATTGGCGGCGGATTCTCCGGTCTCGCCGCCGCGCGGCGTGCAGCCGAGCGCGGCGCACGCGTCCTCCTCCTTGAGAAAGGCGGGCTACAAGACGGTGCGAGCAGCCGTAACGGCGGCATGGTGCATGTGGGATTCGGCGCATCAACCAGCTCCATCATGAAGCGCTTCGGCACCGATGGCGCGCGCGAATGGTTCGACCTCTCACGCGCCGGAGTGCGTCGCATCCAGCAGCTCGCCACAGCAGGCCCAGAGGGCCTGATCAGCAGCACAGGCATCGACCCGAACTGGAGCGAGACGGGGCACCTTGAGCTCGCTCGTTCAGCGCGTGGCGCGGCAGACCTGCAGGGCGAAGCGGAGCTGCGCGCATCGCTTGGCCTCCCCGTGCGCCTGCTTGATCAGACGGCGGTCCAATCGCTGACCAACAGCGGCGCGTTCGCTGGTGGACTCGCCGTTGATGAGGGAGGCGGCGTTCAGCCGGCACGGCTCCAGGCGGCGATGGCGCTAGCGGCGCGAGCGGCTGGTGTTGAGATTCGCGAGCAGATGCCGGCAACTGGGATTATTCAGATCGCAGGCGGATACGAGGTGCGCACACCGCGCGGCAGCATCCGGACGCAGCACATCTTCGGTGGCGTCAACGGATACGCAGATCGCCTCTTCCCCGCCCTCCGTCGCCGCGCGATCCCAGTGGGGAGCTACATGATCGCCACCGAACCACTCGCACCCGAGTTGCTCGCGCAAGTGGCTGGTAACGGCGAGATGCGATTCGACACGCGCAACTTTCTCTCTTACTGGCGACCAACGCCAGACGGGCGCATCTCGTTTGGTGGCCGCACCTCGTTCTGGCCAGATTCGCTCCCTCGTATTGCACGCACGTTGACGGCGAGGATGCGCGAGATCCACCCGCAACTTGCGTCAACTGCGGTGACGCATGCGTGGGGTGGTCGACTC
>CAIZYO010000116.1 GCA_903937225.1 uncultured Chloroflexota bacterium
GGATCTCCATCTGCCACCTGGCTATAGAAGTGCATCCGTTCGTGATCGAGTGGCAGCTCACCGCGCACCGCCTTCCCAGCGGTCGCGTTGCTGATGCGGTCGTACTCATCCAGCAGACGTGGAATCGCATCGGTGCCAGAGGGGTCAAAGTCGATCGCCTGGTTTGGTCGCGGGCGCAGGAAGAGGAAGCGCAGCGCGCTTGGCGGAATTGACTCTGCGACGGCGTGCGCAGCGGCGCCGCGCCCCTTTGAGGTGGACATCTTCTTTCCGCCCACATTGAGGAACTCGTACATCACGTTGATCGGCGGCTCGCGATCAAAGACTTCACGCGACACGGCCTCGCTGCGATCGCGTGATCCGCCCTTCGTTGAGAGGTCCTTGCCGCACCCTTCAATCGTGATCCCCATCAGCGACCACTTCGCCGCCCACTCCACGTTGAACGGCATCTTCGCGGCGCCACCAAACGGCGCAACGCGACCCTCGTGGCCGCACCCCTTCGCCCATGCCACATAGTCAGGGAGGCAGCGGTAGCGCACGGTGGCGCCATCCCAATCATCTGCGAGCGTGGTTCCAACGCGGTTGCACGACTCACAGATCACCTGCACGGGAAGCCAGCCGGCTGGACGCTCAACGTTGCTCACTCGCACATACAGGTCGCGAATCACCTGTGCCCTATCAAGAGCGATGCGCATGTACGGATCCATCTTCCCTGTTGGATAGATCTCTGAGAGCCAGTAGAACTCAGGTCGAATCCCCAGGCGCGCAAAGGTTGGGAAGAAGAGCGTCTCAACAAAGTGACGCGCGTAGTTGGTTGCCGTTGACCCCTCTGGTGCAGGGACGCGAGAGAGCGGTACTCCCATGTACTTCTCCACGGCGTCAGGAGTAAGGAGCGCCTGCGCATCCATGGCGTCCATATCCTCCACGCCGTAGCGGAACTCTACGGGGACACCACGTGCGCGCAGTGCACGCGCGATCACGTCATGAACAACTGGGCCGCGCAGGCTTCCCACGTGAACGGTGCCGGAGGGCGTCTTGGAGTCGTTGACCACCTGAGGTCCCTGGACACGTTCTGCGAGTTCGTCTGCCCAATACATGAGCGAATCCTAGCGGTCGCCCGAGCTACGCCCCTCTCGAGCCGCCAGAGCGCGGAGGCGCGTTCGGAGTGAGCGGAGCGCCGCCTCGTCGCGGACCGCCACAAAGAGGGTGTCATCCCCCGCCACCGTGCCCACGACCTCCTTGAGGTGGAGGCGATCGAGCGATGCGGCGATTGCGTGCGCACTCCCAGGGAGCGTCTTCAGGACGAGGATGGAACCAGCCGAAGCGATCTCCGCTGGGGCATCCGAAAGGAGCGACGCGAGACGCGCCTCAGCGGTCTGCTCAACACCGGCACCCGCAGGGAGCGCGTACGCAAGCGAACCGCCGCGCTCCACCTTGGTGAGTCCGAGCTCAGTGATGTCGCGACTCAGCGTTGCCTGTGTTGCTGGAATCCCCTGCGACTTCAAGGCAGCAACAAGTTCGCGTTGTGTCCGGATTGGGCGCCGCGAGACGATGTCGCGTAGCGCTCGGTGCCGTAACTCCTTCCCTAGATCCACTGCAGACTCACGGGCTAGATCTCGCCACGTGTGAGCGCGGTGCCAAGGAGGATCAGCGCGAACACGATCCGATACAGCGCAAAGCTCCAGAGCTTCCCGCCGCTGAGAATCCGGAGGAGGAGTCGAATCGCCGCGAGACCACTGATAAATGCGGCAATCAAACCAGCGGCCAGGAGTGGTGCGGCACCCTGAAGATCTACTCCGTCTGCCAGAAGTCCGCGCAGCTCCAGTAGTCCCGCACCAGCGATCGCTGGGGCGCCGAGCAGGAAGCTGATTCGCGCCGCTGCATCACGGCTAAATCCGAGCAGGAGTCCGCCGCTGATCGTCGCGCCAGATCGACTGATGCCAGGGATCAGTGCAAGCGCCTGCCCAACGCCGATCAGAAGTCCATCAATCGCTGAGATTCCACTGAGTGGTCGCTCAAGACTCGACGCACGATCCGCCACCCAGAGCAGCGCCGCACCGGCGAGCACCGCGGCCGCCACGACGAGCGGCGTGCGCACACTGCTCTGAAGGAAGTCACCAGCGAGAAGGCCGAAGGCCACCGCGGGCACCGTACCAACGACGATTGCGAGGATGAGGCGCTCGTCGGCGCTCTCCCCCCGTCGACGTCCGAGCGAGAAGACGAGTCGGAGTGCGGTGCCTAGAAGTCGGGAGACATCACTCCGGAGCACCACGAGTACCGCAGCGAGCGTCCCCAGATGCACGACGGCGGCAAATGCGCGCGACGAAAGGAGTGGATGATCAATGGAGAAGAGATACGGAATCGCATAGAGGTGTGCCGACGATGAGATGGGGAGAAACTCCGTCATCCCCTGTACCAACCCAAGTAGCACGGCGAGGAGGAGGTCTGAGACGCCGGTTAGGTCACCCATCCTCACACCTCTCCTTCAGGTTGCATGCGGAGCTCCCGCGGGTCTCCACCAATACCTGTGCACCATAGCGGTGGGCGGCACCCCCACGAAGGGAGCACCGCCCACACGCAACCGTTACGTTCGATTCGCGAGCGCCTCGCGCCCGCGTTACCCCTCGATCAGGCTGGCCCGATGAAGAGTGGTGCGAGCACCAGGGTGACCGTGGCGAGCAACTTCACGAGCACGTGAAGCGACGGGCCAGCGGTGTCCTTGAACGGGTCGCCGACGGTATCGCCCACCACCGCTGCGGCGTGCGCGTCGCTCCCCTTGCCAAGAACCTTCCCCTTGGCGTCCTTGAGTCCACCCGACTCGATGTACTTCTTTGCGTTATCCCATGCCCCGCCGGAGTTGTTCAACACCGTGGCGAGGAGGACGCCGCTGATCGTTCCAACGATCAACATGCCGCCAAC
>CAIZYO010000117.1 GCA_903937225.1 uncultured Chloroflexota bacterium
GAGCTGAGCGCATACTCGGCCCAGCGCATTGGATTGAACTGTCGTGCGAGCCAACCCTCATAGCGTGCGCGGAGCGGATATGCCACGAGGAAGTGGGCGAGCGCGGAGAGTCCGAAGAACCCCGCGACGACATATGCGAGCGGGAAGCTCAACAGGAGTTCCTTCCCCTGCGTGAAGCCTGCGAACTGGCCATCCACGATGCTCGAGACCGGGTAGGTCCCTTCAAAGCGAACGAGCGCGTCCGTTGGGCTGATCGCCACAATCACCGCCGCCTGGATGCCGTGCAAGACGACAAGGATGCGGTTCCAGTTAAAGAGCTGCTTTGCGCGTGCTGGGGCGATCTTGGTGAACGTTGTCGTCACCGCCTCCGACCCTGTTGCGCGCGGCGCTGATGCAGCGCGCCTTCTGGTTGCTACTGCCACGAGTACCTCCACTATCTATCCATGCAGTTCGTGAACGAACTGCGTAGTGGCTAGGGTACCCGACTCGTCATGTAGGAGACGTGCTAGCCAGCCAGGAGACGGGCGGCCGCGATCGCCATGACCGCTGCGAGGAGGCGTCGGAGCGTGATGAGGCTCACTCTCCGCGCACCGAGCTCGCTTCCAATCAGTCCACCCGCCGCGGCAGCAGCGAGACCAAGCGGCAGTGTGGCGGGAAGGAGGTCGAGTGATGCGGGCCGTGCTACGAGACCGGCGATCGAATTCGCCAAGATGAAACCGGCAGAGAGTCCCGCTGCGGCGCGCGTGCTCGCCCAACGACGCGCGATCACGAGCGGCGTGAGGAATACGCCGCCACCAGTTCCCGTTGCCCCAGCAAGGAGTCCGATGACGCCACCAACGAGTGCAGCAACGAAGCGACGCGGTGGGAGAGCGGTGCGCTCTGACGACGCATCACTCCGTGCTCGCGCCGCGAGTCGGATTGCGGCGGCGATCAGGACCGTCGCGAGGAGCGGTCGATAGATCTCGTCTGAGATCTCAAGGCTCCCCGCAAGGTACGCGGCGGGGATTGAGCCGATCAAAAAGTAGGGGAGCGTGCGCCGCGGAAGTTGGTCGGCCCGTGCGAATCGGACGACTGCAATAGAGGCAACCGCCAGGTTCAAGACGAGCGCGGTTGGGCGCATCACCTCAGGGGCGAGCCCCGCGAGCGCCATCAGGGCGAGGTAGCCCGTTGCCCCCGCGTGTCCCACGGAGGAGTAGAGGAGGGCCACGGCGAAGAAGGCGAGCGGGAGGAGCGCATTGACGAGGGCCGAATCCACGCACGAATCATAGGGTCCGGCGCTCGGACTCATGCGGTGGTGCGCCTGGTTGGCCACCGCCTCCCGCTCTCCACTATCCTCGCCCGTAATGCGGATACTCCGCAGCGGGGAGGGGCACGCCTCTCCCTTGGACATAAACAAGGAGTAGCAATGAAGAACCTACGGATCGGCGCAATCGGCGCCGCACTCCTGATGGTCGCTGCGGCATGTGGTGGCTCTTCGAGCTCCAGCGCCGACACGATCGCCTTCAAGGCGAAGGCATACCCTGAGGCCGCCGCGGCGGACTGCGCCGACGGATACGGCTTCAAGCGCATCACCTCAACTGACGCCACAACGGTTGTCTTTGAGCTTTGCGCGCCAGACGTGGCGTTTATTCAGAAGTTGGCACTGACCAACTACCAGATCAACGACTCCGGCTACCTCACCGCTGCGACTGCGGACGGGAGCATTGTCACGGCGCCAAACGGCACGGGACCATACAAGCTGAAGGCGTGGGAGAAGGGCTCCCAGATCGTCCTTGAGCGCAATGCAGACTACTGGGGACAGCTCGCCACTTCGGGCACGGCAGTCTTCCAGTGGCAGTCGGAAGGCGCAGCTCGTCTGATCGCCTTGAAGGCTGGGACTGCGGACGGCATTGACAACCTGGCCCCGACCGACATCGAAGGTGCATCTGCAGATACAACGCTGCAGGTGATCCCTCGTGCCGCGTTGAACACCATGTACATCGGCATGAACTCCGGCATTGCTGGAGATCCGTTCGAGAAGCTTGAGGTTCGCAAGGCTGTTGCGTTGGCACTCGATCGCCAGCGAATCATCGACAACTTCTACCCAGGTGGATCCGAGGTGGCGAGCCACTTCACGCCTTGCTCCATTGAGTTCGCCTGCGAAGGTGACGCGTGGTATGAGCAGGACGTAGCTGCCGCAAAGGCACTTCTCGCTGAGGCGGGATACCCGAACGGCTTCAAGACGACGCTGTCGTATCGCGATGTTGTGCGCGGCTACCTCCCGGTACCGATCACCGTTGCGACGGACATTCAGGCTCAGCTGAAGGCAATCGGCATCACCGTTGAGATCGCGCTCGTCGAATCGACGGCCTTCCTTGACGCTGCGAGCGCCGGAACGCTGCAGGGCCTCCACCTCCTCGGTTGGGGTGCAGACTATCCAGATCCAACGAACTTCTTGGACTATCACTTCGGCAAGAACTCTTCGCCACAGTTCGGCGCTCCGATCGCCGCTGTCTACGAGCCGCTGATGGCGGCTGGTTCGACGGCTGATCCTGCGGTCCGCGCAGCGAAGTACGCCGAGGCGAACAACGCGCTCAAGACGAACATTCCGATGATCCCAGTCGCGCACGGCGGCTCGGCTCTCGCTTTCGGAGCGGATATCACTGGCGCGCACTCGTCGCCACTTGGCAACGAGGAGCTTTCCGTGATGAGCTCAGGTGGCGACGACACCTTCGTCTGGATCCAGAACGGTGAGCCTGGTGGGCTCTACTGCGCGGACGAGACGGACGGCGAGTCGCTCCGCGTTTGCGGTCAGATCGGCGAAGGCCTTTACGGATTCGTCACGGGAGAGGCTTCCACGAAGCCGCTGCTCGCGACTGCCTGCACGGCCTCTGAAGATCTGCTCACCTGGACATGCACCCTTCGCGAGGGTGTGAAGTTCCACAACGGTGCAACGTTTGATGCCACGGACGTGGTGGATAGCTTTGCTTCAATGTGGGATTGCGCACATCCGTTGCACAAGGGCCGCACCAGTGTGTTCGAGTATTTCAGCCTCATCTCGGGGTTCTTGAATACCGACGCCTGCACCAAGCCAGCAGAATGAGTAACTCCGTACTTGCCACCATTTGGTGGTGAGTACGGAAGCCCCCGTCGCCACCTTCGGGTGACGGCGGGGGCGTACTCTTCCAGCCCGTAATGGAGGAAGTGCATCCGAAATGACGAACTACATCGTGCGAAGGATCTTGGCGAGCCTCCCCGTGATCTTTGGCATTCTCGTGGCCGTCTTTGTCATCACGCGACTCCTGCCTGGCGACCCGTGTCGGGCGCTTCTCGGTGAAAAAGCGACAGAGGCGGCGTGTGCCGCGTTCAATGCACGCTACGGGTTCGATCAGCCAATGATCGTGCAGTTCGTGACCTATATCCGTCAGGTGCTGACGGGCGATCTTGGTGACTCCATTAGATTCGGTGTCCCGGTGACTCAACTGATCGTGGACAGACTTCCGACAACCATTGAGTTGGCCACAATCTCACTCACAATCGCCACTTTCTTCGGAATCAAGCTTGGCGTTCGATCTGCCACAAAGCGCAACTCGCGCACTGACGTCTCCACGATGATCTTTGCCAACCTTGGCGTCTCAATCCCCGTCTTCGTCCTTGGGCTACTGCTCGCGTACTTCTTTGCCGTGATCCTGAAAGACACGCCAATCGCGCTGCCGCCAGCTAACCGCTACAGCGCAGGAGTGATCCCAACTGAGATTGCGGTGGCGTGGGGTCTCGGTGGTCTGCAGGGTCCACTCCGCGGACTGCTCGACTTCATCTCCAACATGGCAATTCCAAACGCGATCCTCACCCTTAATCCAGGGAACCTGGTAGACGCGGTGCGCCACCTGATTCTCCCATCGGTTGCACTCGCGACGATTCCAATGGCAGTCATCGCGCGCATCACGCGCAGCTCGCTGTTGGATGTGCTCGGCTCTGACTACATTCGTACGGCACGAGCGAAGGGACTTTCGGAACGCGAGGTAGTTGCCAAGCACGCGCTCCGGAACGCACTCCTCCCAGTCGCCACGATCGTCGGCCTTTCGCTCGGCGGACTCCTCTCTGGCGCGGTGTTGACCGAGACGATCTTCGGGTTTGCGGGAATTGGACGGACGATCTCAGACGCAATCACCGCGCGTGACTATGTGGTCGTGCAGGGAGTCACCGTCATCGTCAGCATTGGCTATGTAGTGGTGAATCTCATCGTTGACATCAGTTACGCGTATTTGGATCCGCGGGTAAGGATCAACTCATGAGCGGCGCACGGGCCTCATCACGCGTCCAAACCCCCTTCCGACGCGCGCTGCGCTCCTTTCTGGAGCAGCGGACCGCACGCGTGGGACTCGCGCTGCTTGGGGTGCTCCTTATTGCAGCGCTCGGAGCGGACGTCTTCGCGAGCTATAGCCCGATTGACGTGTTGATCGATAAGGAGCCCGGCGCGGTTCGGCTCGCCGGACCATGCATCAGCCTGTTCGGCTGCGAAGGCCCGCAGCACATCTTTGGTCTCGACAACAACGTTCGTGACGTCTTTTCGCGGGTACTGCATGGCGCGCGCCTCAGTCTGCAGGTGGGGTTCCTCACCGTCGGCTTTGCGATCGTGCTTGGCTCGCTGATCGGTGCAGTCTCTGGCTTCGTTGGCGGCTGGGTAGACAACCTCCTCATGCGCATCATGGATGTGCTCCTCGCGTTCCCAAGCCTCCTCCTCGCCATTGCGATCGTGACGGTGATCGGGCCGGGGCTGATCAACACACAGCTCGCGATCGGCGTAGTTGCGATCCCCATCTACGCACGGGTCATGCGCGCCTCAGTCTTGAGCCTGCGCGATCGTGAGTTCGTCGCCGCGAGTCGCGCGCTCGGCGCATCGGAGACGTCCATTCTCTTCCGCAAAGTGCTGCCGAACGCCCTTACGCCGATCATCGTGCAGGGGACGCTCGGCATTGGCGGCGCAATCCTTGACGTTGCGGCACTCAGCTTCCTTGGGCTCGGCGCGCAACCACCAACGGCCGAGTGGGGCTCCATGATCGGTGCCGATCGCAACCTCCTCTTCTCGTCGCCACACGTGGTCATCTTCCCTGGCATTGCGATCACCATGACCGTGCTCGCCTTCAACCTGGTCGGCGATGGTCTGCGTGACGCGCTCGACCCACGGCTGCAGCGGTAGGAGGGGGCGATGGCTGATCGACTCCTTGAAGTACGCGACCTCCAGACATCGTTCCGCATGCGCGACGGTATCGTCCGCGCCGTAGATGGCGCCACGTTTGGTGTGGATCGCGGCGAAGTGCTCGGCCTCGTGGGCGAGTCAGGCTGCGGGAAGAGCGTGACCTCACTCTCCATCCTCCGCCTGATCACACCGCCTGGACAAATCACGGGCGGTAGCGTCCGCTTTGACGGCCAGGATCTGCTCACCGCAAGTGAGGCCGAGATGCAGAAGATTCGCGGAAACCGAATTGCGATGATCTTCCAGCAGCCGAACTCCTCGCTCAACCCAGTCCAGAAGCTCGCCGATCAGATTGGCGAGGTGCTGCGCATTCACAAGGGGCTTGATGAGAAGGCGGCGCGCATGCGCGGCATTGAGTTGCTCGAACTGGTTGGGATTCCAGACCCAGGTCGACGTGCCGACGCCTACCCGCATGAGATCTCTGGCGGAATGGCGCAGCGCGTGATGATTGCTATGGCGCTCGCCTGCGAACCAGAACTGCTCATCGCCGATGAGCCAACCACTGCACTCGATGTGACGATTCAGGCGCAGATCCTTGAACTGCTCCGTGATCTGCGTGAGCGACTCGGCACCGCCATCGTGCTGATCACGCATGACCTCGGCGTGGTCTCCGAGTTCTGCGATCGCGTGGCGGTGATGTACGCCGGCGAGGTGGTGGAGGAGCAGGGTCGCGACGCGATCTTCGACAACCCGCGACACCCGTACACGCAGGGGCTTCTCGGTGCGATCCCGCGCGCAGGGACGGGCCGTGGACAGCTGCGTGTCATTCCGGGGCAGGTTCCATCACTTACCGAACCCATCGCTGGGTGCCGATTTGCGGATCGCTGCGGACAGCGTGAAGCGGCGAACCTTGCCGCATGCAGCGCGCAGCATCCTGATCTCCTCGCACATGCGGGTGCTGCTGGAAGCATCGTGCGATGTCACCTCTACGACCCTGCGCATGGTGGCGCTGCGGCAAAGGGGGGAGTGCGATGAGCGAAGAGCGCAGCGCACCAGTGAACACAGCATCCGCGAACAGAGCCTCGGTCGGTGCACCGCTCCTTGAGGTGCGCGGCCTCGCCAAGACGTTCCCAGTTCGCGCTGGGGCGCTGCAGCGCGTCGTGGGCCAGGTGCGCGCAGTGGACGGCGTTGACTTTGAAGTGCGCGCGGGTGAAACCCTCGGACTCGTTGGTGAGTCTGGTTGCGGAAAGACCACTGTTGGTCGGCTGATCCTCCGACTGATTGAACCTACGGGAGGATCAGTCCTGTTTGAAGGCACGGACATCACTGGGCTCAAAGGCGCGCAACTCAAGTCGTATCGACGCAAGGCGCAGATCGTCTTCCAGGACCCGTTCGCGAGCCTTGATCCGCGCACACCGATTGGTGAAGCGGTTGC
>CAIZYO010000118.1 GCA_903937225.1 uncultured Chloroflexota bacterium
CGCCAGTGCAGAAGCATCTGCCGATCTTCATCGGCGGCGGCGGTGAGCAGGTAACGCTGAAGCTCGTTGCCAAGTACGGCGACGGCAACAACGTTGGCGGCACCCCCGAAGAGGTTGCACATAAGGAGGAGGTCCTCCTGAAGCACTGCGCCGCCGTCGGTCGTAACCCAGACGAGATTGAACGCACCGTTGGGATCGGCACCGTGGTGATCCGCAACAACCCAGCCGACGCTCAGAAGATCTACGCCGATCAGTTCGGCCGGAACGGCATCTCACCGCTCTGGGAGCGCCAGCCGGTTGGCACCGTTGATCAGATCGTCGAACAGCTCGCCCCGTACGTGAAGCTCGGCTACAAGCACCTCGTCGCCGGATTCTCAACTCCACATGACGAGGAGTCCCTCATCCGCTTCGCCGAAGAGGTCAAGCCGCAGCTGGAGAAGATCTAGCGACCCGTACGCCAGCAATACGCTGGCCGCGCAACCATCTCTGCATGCAGGTTGGAGCGCAACACTTCTCACCCCGTGTCATCGCGATCACATCACTCGGTGCAGCAGCGCTTGCACTCACTGCGGTGATGCTCCTTGGCGCGACAGAAGAGTCCCTCATCGAACCGGCGCCGCTTGAACCACAAGTCCCGTCCCCAGCTGCTGATGTTGGACAGATTCGCGTGGAGATTAGCGGTGGCGTGTTGCAACCTGGTGTGATCTCGCTTCCTGAAAACTCGCGGCTGATTGACGGGATTAGTGCCGCAGGCGGCTGGGGAGAACGTGTAGATCCCCTCCGCGTGGAACTCTGTCTAAACCTTGCCGCTCCGCTAGAGGATGGAAGTGCAATCCGAATCCCCACTCGCGATGATCGTCTGCTGCTAGGCCTCACTGGCGTAGAGTGCGGTCCACTCTTTTCGACCGCCTCGGAGATCGCAGCTGCATCAACAGGGGGTAGCGCTGAGACAGGTGCGACAGGGGGAAAGATCGATCTCAACAAGGCGACGGCTGAAGAGCTCGACACGCTTCCTGGCATTGGTCCGGCAACGGCGGCGAAGATCATTGCTTCACGTGCCGAATCGCCATTCATCATCGTTGATGACCTACGTGCACGCGGCCTGATCAGCGAGCGAGTTTTGGGGGAGATCCGCGCACTCGTCACACCTTGAGCAGCCAGGTGCGCGAACGCTCGCCACGATTAGCTGGGCGGAGTGGTGCCGCCGCACTCGCCGCGCTTGCCGTCGCGCATCTCTTTCTCCTCCCTCTTCCGTCGCGAACCCTCCACCTACTCGCCCTCCTGCTCGGCATCGGCATACTCCTACTCTTCATCCTTCTTTTCAGGACAAACCTGCAGAGGCTGCGCGCAGCCACACTTGGCGCACTTTTGATTACGTTGCGGATCGCGCTGTTTGGACTTCCAATTCCCCCCGTGGATGTCGCAGCACTTCCCGCAGGAGTGGCTGCCGCTGAAGGTGAGGTGCGGGCCTTACTGGCACCTCTCCGTGGGGCCCAGAGAATCGTGCTTGATGTTTCAGGGGTCCGCGTCTCTGTTGAGGCACCACCAAATCCAACGCTGAGGGTTGGGGACCGCATATCAGCAACGCTTGAGTACATATCGCAGCCACCTGAGGTTCGTGAGCGCGCCCGGGTCCGAGGAATTCAGGCGGCGGCTCGCACATACAGCGTCACGCTTCTCTCGCGCGGTGGACCGCTCGAGTGGCTGCGAACCCGCATAGGAGACGATCTGGAGCGCGTCATCCCTGCACCGGCTGGTGGGTTCGCCGCTGCCATCGTCGTGGGGCTGCGGGAGCGAGTGGATGAGCGACTTGCCGACGCCTTCACCGCCACTGGCCTTGGTCATGTGGTTGCCCTCTCTGGCTGGAACGTCGCCATCACCATGGCGGTCGCTGACCGTGCACTCCGTCGGCTACCACCTCGCCGTCGTCGCTGGTCGCTCATCATCATTGCGCTTCTCTACGGTCTCCTTGCAGGCGCGAGCGCCAGCGTGATCCGCGCAAGCGTCATGAGTGCAGCCGCGCTGGTTGCAGCGGCGGGTGGTCGACGTGGAGCTGGTGCAGTTGCGCTCGCTCACGCGGCGCTCGCACTGCTCATCCTTGATCCATCAATCGCATATGACGCTGGCTTCCGCCTCTCCGCACTGGCCACTGCTGGTCTCCTTGCGAAGAGCGCAGACTGGTCACGAGTGGCAATCCAGCTCACGCCTCGTCTCCCCCGACCCCTGCAGCGACCATGGTCGGTAATCGCAGAAGATGTTGCCGTCAGCATCGCTGCCCAAGCCGCAACTATCGGAGTCGTCATTGCACTATTCGGGCGAGTCGCCCTCTGGTCGATTCCGCTTACGCTCCTAATCGCACCCTTGATTCCAGCAGCCACTGGTGCGGCGCTCCTCGCAATCCTTGCGGGGGGGGTTGCCCCATACCTTGCGGGTCCTCTCTCGCTGATCCCCAGCGCGCTAGCACTCCCTGCGAGCGCACTCTTTCGAACCGCAGCCTGGATTGCCGAAGCAGGTGCACAGCTGCCACTCACAGATCTTGTCGTCCCACGCCATGCGACGTTTGCCGTTGGAGCCGCACTCTCCCTGATTGGACTCGTGGCGCTCAACCGTCGAGCAGCGTCGCCTACTGAACAGAGCGCTGAACCAAAGATTGGAATCTCTGGGCGTGTCTCGGCAGCCGGTGGCGTAGTGATCCTCCTTGTGAGCTCACTCCTCTCGAGCAGTAGCGCTGCCGCTCCAGGCTCGCTACGCATCTCAGTGCTAGATGTTGGCCAGGGAGATGCAATCCTTGTCGAGCTCCAGGGTCGCAGGATGCTGATTGACGGCGGGCCTGATCCTGCGCGTCTTAGCGTGGAGCTTGACGCTTTGATCCCTTCATGGGATCGCAAGATTGACGTGCTGGTCGCAAGCCACCCGCACGAAGATCACCTCGCGGGTCTGCCACGTCTGCTTGATCGCTACCAAATTCGATCAATCCTTGGGGCAGAGACGCGCGGCGGCGGTCCCGCCTCTGCAAGTTGGAGAGAGCTTCTGCTCAATCGACAGGTGACTTATCACACCGTGACGACAGGAACCGCATTTATGCTCGGCTCTGCACGTTTGGAAGTACTTTGGCCTGACCAGGCAGCGCTGAAGTACGAGCCTGCTGATGGCGGAAGCGCACTCAACAATCGTTCCATTGTTCTCCGTCTCGATGTCAGCGGATTCTCTGCCCTCTTTACGGGAGATATTGAATCTAATGTCGACGCGCTTATCGCACGTCGTCTTGGTGGGCCTGTTGACCTGCTCAAGGCCCCGCACCACGGCAGCGCAACTGCGTCAAGCAGGACACTCCTCCAAGTGGCTGATCCACGACTATCGGTGATCTCAGTCGGAGAGAAAAACAGCTACGGTCATCCAGCATCAGCAACCATTGATCGTCTCGGGGAGCGGGGTGGTGCGGTCTTGCGTACCGATCTGGATGGAACCGTATCGGTCACCGTGCAGTCCACTGGCATCAAGGTAAAAACCGACACCAGTACGTCCATGATGCCAACGCGGGCGATGATTGGTATTCAGCGGTTATGGGCTCTAGGTGGGACCCAAGCTGTCGATGCGCTGTGGCCTCCGTTCCAACGCCTAGGGGCAGATGCAAGCGCGCCGGCAGGATGTCCCCTCCCAGCCGCTACCATCCGCGCATGGCCAAGCCAACGAATCATGCGGTACTCCTCGCCTGGGGCGATGACCTCCTTCTGATCGAGGAGGCGGTTGACTCGCTCGCCAAAGGGCTGGCGACTGCTGGGATGGGGGGACCAGATCGCGTACGCCTAAAGGCGGAGGGTCGCGGCTCTGGAAACGGTAGCGCGGTCCTTGCGGACCTGGCACAGCGACTCGCGACTGGTGGCCTCTTTGGCGGCGGAACGCTTGCCGTGGTCGCAGGGGCGGGGCGGCTCTCCGCTACGAAAGAGTTGCGCGCCGGCGTCGCCGCTGCGCTCGCCAACATTGCGCCTGGGAATGCGGTCGCGCTGATTGACCAGCGCGCGCGACGACCAAACCTGAAGGGGGCACGACCCGAAGGACCGGGTGAGCTCGGCCTTCTTGTACAAGATGTTGGTGGTGCCGTGGTGAACTGCATCTCACCAGGTCCTGGCGAACTCGCCTCATGGATCTTGCAGCGCGCACAGGCGGCGGGACGCGAGATTGCGGGTGATGCGGCAAAGGAGATCGCCGAGCGACTCGGTGCAGAAGTCCGCGAGCCAGACCTTGATCGCAGTGGGATGCGAATGACGGCGGCAATTGAACTTGAGAAGTTGATGCTCGCAGTACCAACGGGCGCAATCTCTGTGCGCGCAGTGGACGCGCTAGTTGCAGATCGCGGGATCGGTTCGCTCTTTGCATTTGCCGATGCGATCGTGGCGCGCAGCGGTCCTCTTGCGGCGAAGCATCTTGGGCGTGCGATCAGCGAGCCTGGCCCCATGGTGGTGTCAACGCTGCATCGGAAGTTTCGTGACCTTGCGCAGATCCATGGGGCGGTGGTGGAAGATGGTCGCCCACTCGCTCAGGTGGCGCGGGAGATCGGGATGCACGAATACCCCGCAGGGAAGCTTGCAGAGGCGGCACGGCGGTGGAGCGGACGTGAGATTGCCGATGCGATCACGGGACTGGTGGAGCTCGATGCGATCTCAAAGGGTGATGGCGAGCGTGCCTGGGGTCCTGCGCTCACCCGATGGAGCGCGACTCGGATCGGCTAACTGCTACTGAATGCGGAGCAAGACCTTCGCCGAAGCCCAGAGCTGCTCCAACTTGTAGAACTCCCGCTCAGGTGGCGTAAAGACGTGCACGATCACGCTGCCATAGTCAAGGACGATCCAGTGGGAAGACGGAGCGCGATGACGATGCGCGGGTGTCACCCCCTCAGCCGCCATGCCGTCAACAATGTTCGCGGTGATTGCCGCAAGTTGTGGCTCTGACCCTCCGGTGCAGATCACGAACGCTTCAGCGATGGTGGTGAGGCCAGCTACGTCCAACACGATGATGTCCGCCGCCTTCTTGTCTTCAGCCAAGAGGGCGACCTTCCGCGCAAGATCGTGTGGCTCAATGCTGCGCTGCGGTGGGATCACTCGCTCAGCCTACCCGAGTCATCAGGTTGCAGGATCCACGGGAACATCGTCTGGCTCAATCGGTCGCTTCAGCACGAGTTCTGGGCGGTCAAGGTAGAGACCGCTCTTCTTGATGTACTCAGCCACTGGGTTCGGCACCAGGTATCGAAGTGAACGACCTCGCGCGGCGAGCGCTCGCAGCTCTCGGCTCGCATGTGAGAGGTGGAATCCGTCGAGGTAGAGGAAGCGATCCTCACGGCCTGGAAAGTGTCGCTTTAGCCAGGCGCGGTCTGGGGTGGGTGTCCCGGGTCGTGGGAGAGCCGCAACGCGAGCGAGATCGAGAATGGAGGTTGGGTCTTCCCATTCGTGGAACCCGAGGAGCGATTCAACAGAGAGGATGAGGTAGAGCTCGTGCGGCGCGCCCGCTGGCGCCGAAGCCGCGATCTCTCTGAGCGTGTCGACGGTGAATGAGAGTCCGGGAC
>CAIZYO010000119.1 GCA_903937225.1 uncultured Chloroflexota bacterium
GGTCGCCAACGGTATCGCCCACCACCGCTGCGGCGTGCGCGTCGCTCCCCTTGCCAAGAACCTTCCCCTTGGCGTCCTTAAGTCCACCAGACTCGATGTACTTCTTTGCGTTATCCCATGCGCCGCCGGAGTTGTTCAACACCGTGGCTAGGAGCACGCCGCTGATCGTTCCAACGATCAACATGCCGCCGACCGCCTCATAGCCGAGGAGGACGCCAACAATGACTGGAGTTGCCACCGCAACAACGCCTGGCGCGATCATCTCGCGCAGTGCCGCCTTGGTGGTGATATCAACGACGCGAGCATAGTCAGGGCGGACCTTGTAGGTCATGATCCCTGGCGACTCGCGGAACTGACGTCGAACCTCAACAATGATTGACTGCGCCGTCTTCCCCACCGCTCGAATTGCGAGGGAGCTGAAGAAGTAGGCAAGCATTGCGCCGATGAGTGCGCCGATGAAAACGTTCACATCTGCGATGTTCACCGTGTCCATGATCGGCCGACCGGCACGCTCAAGAATGAGGTTGACCTTATCTCGGTACGCCGAGAAGAGGAGGAACGCGGCGAGCGATGCCGAAGCGATCGCATAGCCCTTGGTGAGGGCCTTCGTCGTGTTGCCTACCGCGTCCAAGCGGTCCGTGATGTGGCGAACTGACTTCGGTGCACGGCTGAACTCGGCGATGCCGCCGGCGTTGTCCGTGATTGGGCCGAAGGTGTCCATGGCAAGGATGTACGCCGTGGTCATGAGCATGCCCATGGTGGCCACAGCGGTCCCGAAGATTCCGAACTTAGAAACGTCTTCGCCAACGAGGCCTGCGGCGATTGCCGCCTGCTCGCCGAACCAGTGCGATGTGAAGATCGCAATGGAGATGGAGACCGCGGTCACCAGCGTGGTCTCAAAGCCCACCGCGGTACCCGAGATGATGTTCGTTGCGGCGCCCGTGCGGCTCGCCTCTGCGAGCTCACGAACTGGGCGGTACGAGCCCGCCGTATAGAACTGGGTGATGTAGACGAAGGCAACGCTCGTTGCGAGGCCAACGACACCAGCGCCGAAGAAGTAGAGCCAGGCGTCAGTGCCGCCTGTCTGCAACATCACTGCACAGGTGATTGCCATTCCAACGGCCGAAAGGGCCGTGGTGACCCAATAGCCGCGATTGAGCATGTTCATTGGATCCTCATCCTCGCGGCCGTTCACGAAGAACATTGCGACGATCGTGCCCACAAGCCCGAAGGCGCGGACAACGAGTGGGAAGAAGATCCAGGCCTCTGGGTTTGCCCAGCCAGCTGTGGTTGCGATCGTGTACGCGCCAACGCCCAAGATCATCGCGCCGATGTTCTCAGCCGCTGTTGATTCGAAGAGGTCAGCGCCGCGACCAGCGCAGTCGCCCACGTTGTCGCCAACGAGGTCGGCGATCACGCCCGCATTGCGGGGGTCATCCTCAGGGATGCCCTTCTCAACCTTGCCAACAAGGTCAGACCCAACGTCTGCCGCCTTGGTGTAGATACCGCCGCCCAGCTGCGCGAAGAGCGCAACGAACGAGGCGCCGAAGCCGTAGCCAACAATGAGGAACGGAGCCTCGGCAGGATTCGTCAAGCCACCGAAGGCGACGAAGACGCCGTAGACGCCGAGCAGTGAAAGTGCAACGACGAGGAAGCCAGAGACGGCTCCACCGCGCATTGCAACCTGGACCGCCTTCACCACGCCGTCACGCGCGGCGGCAGTGGTGCGCAGGTTCGCCTTGACGCTGATGTACATGCCGATGATCCCGGAGGCCATCGAGCAGATCGCGCCGAAGAGGAAGCTGAGGCCAGTGCGAATGCCGAGCTCGACCCCGTAGATGCTCGTCTCGGCAACTTCCGCGGTCTCAAAGACCGAGATAAGCGCGCCGATCGCAACTGAGCCGACCAC
>CAIZYO010000120.1 GCA_903937225.1 uncultured Chloroflexota bacterium
AGCGAGCTGCAGCGCTCCTATCAGCTCCCTGTGGTCAACGTGGTCGCGCTGCTCCTTGTCCTTGTCTCCGTGATCCCCGTCTGGATCGCGCAGCGGATCGGTGGCGGCGAGATCGCTCGCGGCGGGCGCTAGCGCCTAGCTCGCTACGGACTGTTCTTTCCTGATTGCGATCACGACGAACGCGACCGCAGTGACCCAGGTAGCAACAAGTACCACGTACGCATAGAAGAATGGATCGCCCTTGATGCCTGCGGCAGAGAGGAGGACACGCGCGTTGGTGAAGCAGATAAAGCCACCAACAACAACACCGAGAAGTCGTGGGTTGAGGTGACGGACAAGATACGCAGCAATTGGCGCGGCGATCAACCCGCCGGCAAGAAGAGCCGCAACAAATTCTAGCCGCACTGCTTCACCGCCGAGCGCGGTGAAGAATCCGGCAGAAGCTGAGAGCGCCACGATGAACTCGCTTGCGCTCACCGTTCCAATGACACGGTTTGGCGCAAGGCGGCCGTCTGCCAGCAGCGTTGGCGTGGTGACAGGGCCCCAGCCGCCACCTCCGGTTGCGTCTACGAAGCCACCGATCAGCCCGAGTGGCGCCAAGAAGCGCAGCCCTGGGCGTCCCTTGCGTTGCACGCGAGCTTTTCCAAGAAGGAAGCGGAGCAAGACATAGATGCCAAGCGTGAAGAGGAGTGTGCTCGCAAGTGGCTTAGCGGATTCAGTTGAAAGAGAGGAGAGGAGCGTTGCGCCAAGGAACGCGCCAATACCGCCAGGGATCGCGATGCGGCGGACCGCATGCCAGTCAACGTTGCCGAATCGATGATGCGCAACGCCAGAGAGCGCCGTGGTGCCAACCTCCGCGAGATGTACCGATGCGGAGGCGGCGGCGGGCGAGAGGCCGGCGAAGATGAGCAGCGTGGAAGAGGTGAGGCCGTAGCCCATGCCGAGCGAGCCATCAACAAGCTGTGCCGCGAGTCCGGCAATGGCGATCACGATCAGTGTCTGCATTTACTGCCTCCCTTAGAGCGGGGAGACCCGCTCGTATTCTCACTAAACTTGGGTGAGAATAGAGGGTGGTCTGAGCGGCGTCAAGCGCGGCAGCTGACCTCCGCTAGCGCCACGCCTTCGGGTCGTCGAGGAGGCGCTTCACACGGGCTGGGAATCGTTCGGCGACCGCATCGGCCAGCGAGATCCCCTCAAGGATTTCGCGTTCGGCGGCACGCACGGCGATCAGGGCGGTCCGCAGCCCCTTCGCTGGCCCCTTGTACGAGAGCTTCTCTGGGCGCGTCCCGGCCACATTGGCGAGGGTCCCGTCCACGGCACGGATCACGTCGGCGAGGCTGATCTCGCGTGCGCTCTTCGCTAGCGTCCATCCGCCATCAACGCCACGTCGCGCCTTCACGATCCCACCGCGGCGAAGTTCGGCGAGTACCGCCCCAAGATAGGTGGCTGGGATCCCCTGCCCCTTGCCGAGTTCGCTCGTGGTCAGCGGGTGCTCGCCCGCCGCGGCCAACTCCATGGCCGCCCGCAGGGCATAGTCCGTTCGGCTCGTCAGACGCATGGGTGCAGCATACTTGTCGCCATGGGAGAAGCGGCGCATCTGGTCACGCGTGAGGGAGGGGCGGCGATTCAGCCGCTCCCGGAGGGCGGCGTGCTGCTGCACATTGGACCCCCAAAGACTGGGACGAGTGCACTGCAGGGTGCCTGCCACGCCTGTCGCGATGAGATGCGCGCGCAAGGAGTTCGTTATGCGGGCCGCACGCAGCAGTCAGGCCGCGCGGCATATGCGGTCCTTGGGCGCGAGCATCCAACACTTGGCGAGGCGCCATCTGCGCATCACTGGAAACGTTTGGTTAGCGAGGTGCGCAGTGCGAAGGAGCCCCGCATCTTTATCTCGAGCGAATTCTTTGCTGGCGCAGATGATGCACAGGCGGCGCGGATCATCAACGAGCTCGGCGGCGACCGGGTGCATGTTGCCTTAACCCTCCGCCCCGTCTCACGCATCCTTGCTTCACGTTGGCAGCAGAATATTCAAGAGGGTGCGCGCTACTCGTTTGACCAGTGGCTGCACTGGGTCTTTGAGCA
>CAIZYO010000121.1 GCA_903937225.1 uncultured Chloroflexota bacterium
ACGCCTCTCGACTTTGCCTATCTCGTCCATACGGATATTGGGCACCGTTGTATTGGAGCGAAGGTCAATAATCGTCTCGTGCCGCTTGAGTATCGGCTCAAGTCTGGCGACATCGTTGAGGTGGTGACCGCGCGTGGCAAGCACGGCCCGAGCCGCGACTGGTTGGCGATTGTTGCGACGCGTCAAGCGCGCGACAAGATCCGTCAGTGGTTCAAGCATCAGGAACGCGACGAGAACATCACCCATGGGCGAGAGTCGTTGGAGCGCGAGTTGCGACGTTTGGCGCGCAGTTCGCTTGAGGCGGTCGGCAGAGAGCGCATTGAAGAGGTGGCGAAGCAGCTCAACCAGGGGAACGCGGATGATCTCTTCGCGGCGATCGGCTACGGAGCGGTTGGGCCGCAACAGGTGGTCTCTCGCCTCGGCGTAGCCTCGGATGATGCGCAGGAGATCCTCCCATTCAGTGTGGCGCCGCAACAGGTTGCGCCAGCGGAGCGCACTGGCGGGATCCGAGTGAAGGGGGTTCCAGATCTCCTCACTCGGTTCGGAAGGTGTTGCCGTCCGCTCCCTGGCGATCCAATTGTTGGATTCATCACGCGCGGCAAGGGCGTGACCGTGCACCTCGCGAGTTGCTCAACCTCCTCGTCCGCACGTGAGGCTTCTCGATTGATTGATGTCGAGTGGGAGATCGCACCAGCAACCACTGAGAGTTATCCGGTCACCATTCGCATTGAGGCCTCCGACCGAACTGGGCTCCTCTCCGACATCACGCAAGTGGTGGCTGACCAGAAGGTCAACATCCTCGCCGCATCGGTTGGGATGACCGGCTCCGGTAACGCGGAGGTTCTCACCACCCTCGCTGTTGGCTCCATTAGTGAATTGGCCCGCTTGATGGCGCGTATCGAGCGAATTCGTGGTGTGCGCAGCGTGGCACGGGAGCAGCGCCAGTGAGCGGCTTCCAGGCGCCACGCGGGATGCGCGACCTCTTCGGCGCAGATGCCGCAGCCGTCACAGCAGTTGAGCGAGCGGCATATGCCGCCGCGGAGGCGGCGGGCTATCAGCGCATCATCTCGCCAATCGCGGAAGAGAGCGCACTCTTTGAGCGTGGCATTGGTGGTGCTACCGACGTGGTTGCAAAGGAGCTCTATCGGCTCGCTCCGCATGCAGAGGATTCCACGCCTCTCGCGCTGCGACCGGAGGCAACTGCGGGGATCCTCCGCGCGTACATCCAGCACGGCATGCGCAGTGCCCCGCAGCCGGTGCGCCTCGTCACCGTCGCTCCATTCTTCCGTCATGACCGACCACAAAAGGGTCGATATCGCCAATTCACGCAGTTCAACGTGGAGGCGATCGGGGACGCTGGCCCTGGTATTGATATTGAGGTGATTGAACTCGGCGCAAGCTTCTTGAAGCAGCTTGGGCTTACCGACGTCGAGGTTCACTTCAACTCTGTTGGCTGTAGCGGCTGCCGACCTGCATATGCGGCAGCGCTGCGGGCGCACTTTGCCCCGATTGAAGGAGAGCTTGGAGAGGTCGACCGGACTCGGCTCCGTGATAATCCACTCCGCCTCCTCGACTCGAAGGACGCCGCCGCAGTGCGGCGAGCGGAGAGCGCACCTGCACTCCCCGGTCACCTCTGTGATGCATGCGCCGCGCATGCCGACGTCGTTCGCGCGGGCCTTGACGTTGCTGGCGTGAAGGTGATCGATGCCCCGCGTCTGGTGCGCGGACTGGACTACTACAGTCGCACCGCATGGGAGTACCTCCTCCCTGGAGTGGAGGGGCAGCAGGGCGCACTTGGTGGCGGTGGGCGCTACGACGGGCTCGCGGCACTGATTGGTGGAACTGCAACCCCCGCCATCGGCTTTGCGATCGGTGTGGATCGTGTGGTCCATGCGCTTCACGATCGGAAGATTGAGACTGGCGCAGTCGCGCAACCACTGACGGTGATCTGCGGGATTGGCGAGGGGAGCATCGGGGAGCGCATTCGGCTCGCCTCGTTGCTTCGGGCTACAGGGTCTGCCGCACGCGCCGACGTTACTCCCCGTAAGATCGGGAAGCAGCTTGAAGGTGCGTCGCGTGACGGAGCGGTCGCTGTCATCATTGTGGAACCCGATGGTCGCTATAGCCTTCGAGCCATGATCGATGGAAAACAGGAAGAACCGACCGACGAGGCAAGCGTGCTGCGCGCCGTTGCCGCACTCGTGAAGCGAACCTAAAGGAGAGCATGAGCGAATCAGGACGACTCGCAACCGGTCTTCGCAGCGACGTCTGCGGCGCACTACGCGCGAGCGATGCTGAGCGTCGCGTCCGTCTCGCTGGCTGGATCCACCGTCGCCGGGACCACGGCAGCCTCGTCTTTATTGACCTTCGCGATCGCTACGGCATCGTGCAGGTGGTGGTTGACGCGGCCACCGCCCCAGAGGCACACGCAGCGCTCGTCGATGCACGAATTGAGTGGGTCATCGCGGTAGAAGGGGTCGTCACCCCACGTCGCGCCGGAACCGAGAACGAGAAGCTCCCAACGGGGGCGATTGAAGTGGCGGCCGACTCGGTGCGCATCCTCTCACAGTCAAAGACGCCACCCTTCTACATCAATGAGCCAGATGCGCCGATTGACGAAAGCGTCCGCCTGAAGCACCGCTATCTTGACCTTCGCCGCGAGCCGTTGCGAGATCGACTCTTGATGCGTAGCGCCATGGTGCAGGCGATCCGCGAAGTGCACCACGAGCACGGCTTTGTTGAAGTAGAGACGCCGATCCTCATCAAGTCCACACCAGAAGGGGCGCGCGACTTCATCGTGCCATCACGTCTTCAGCCGGGGAGTGTCTACGCCCTCCCGCAGTCGCCCCAGCAGATGAAGCAACTATTGATGGTCGCTGGGTTTGACCGCTACTTCCAGATTGCGCGCTGCTTCCGCGACGAAGATCTACGCGGCGACCGTCAACCAGAATTCACCCAGCTCGACCTTGAGATGAGCTTTGTGGACGAGACGAGCGTGCGCGGCTTTGTGGAGCAGATGGTGATCGAGGTGACGAAGCGCACGCGACCAGATCGCCCAATGCAGCAGCTCCCATTCCCAGTCTTCACCTATGAAGAGGCGTTGGAGCGTTACGGATCAGATAAGCCC
>CAIZYO010000122.1 GCA_903937225.1 uncultured Chloroflexota bacterium
ACCCACCCGCGCGATCGTGATCTCGCGAGTCAGCTGGATCAGCGGGCGCATCCTTCCGCTCGAAGAGATCCTCCCGCGTGCGCGCGCCGCAGGGATCATCAGCGCTGTTGACGGCGCGCAGTCTGTTGGCGCAATGCTTGACGCTGTGGATGCGTTGGACCCTGATGTGCTCGCCTTCCCTTCGCAAAAGTGGCTCCTCGGTATTGAAGGACTTGCTGGCATGCGCCTTTCGCGCCGTGCGCTTGCTGCGCGCGGACTGCAGACGCCAATCAGCGGATTCCTCGCCTTCCGTGAGCCAGCGCTTGACGGCGTTGGCGTGATGCACGACGACGCTCGTCGATTCCAAACCTCAGGGTTCGCGCGGCCAGCGCTCGTTGGCTCCGCACGCGCCGCTGGCTGGCTCTCCATGCAGGTGGGTCTGCCGTGGGCGGTTGCTCGTGCGGGTCGCCTCGCACGCGCCTTTGCCGCAGGCGCCGCCTCCATCCCAGGCGTTGAGCTCCTGGTCGGTCCAGGGCGCCACGCCACGATCGTCGCGCTCCGCGTGAACGGCTGGGAGGCGTCGCAGCTCGTTGAAGAGTTCAGCCGGCGCGCCTTCGCCATCACCCGACGCGTCCCTGGCGTGCCCGCCACGACAGATCGCCCCGCCTCAAGCCCCGCCCTGCGCACTTCGTGGGGTTTCTGGAACACCGATGAAGAGGTCGCGCGAATGCTCGAACTCCTCACCCTCTTCGCTGCGCACACGCCAGAGAGCCTGCCGAAGCGCCCAACGATTGAAATCATCCAGCGCTGAGATGAGCGGCAACCGCGCTCCGCGTGGGTTCTTTGGGAAGCGCCTCTATCAGCTACAACATGCGCCGCGGCCGGTCTTTCGAGCAGTGCTCGCAAGCGGAGGAAGTGGACTCGTCTTCATGCTGATCTATCTGGCGTATGACCTTCACGTTGAGCGTGCGCTGATGGACGGCGTTTCACCATCACTGATCGTTGGCGGGGGAGATCTGCGCACGGAGGTCGCTGCACTCGTGGTCCTCTGCACCTCAACCTTCGGGAGCCTACTGACGTATCTGATCGTTCCGCAGCCATCGGCAGACGGCACGACGACCACTCGATCAGGATGGTCGGCACTACTTGGACTCTTTGCGAGTCTCCCCATCGCATACATTGGGTTAGTAATTGAGAGTCAGTTCCTGAAGCCGCTCCTACTCGCGCTGTAGCGCGCGCACACCATTAGCGCGAGACGTATCCAACCATTCGGTACCCAACGCCGCGCACGCTGACGAGAATCTCAGGCTTGCGCTGATTCCCCTCAAACTTCTTGCGGAGGCGGTTGATCGCCACACGGAGCGCTTCGTCTCCGCCACTCCAGCCCTCTCCCCAAATCTTCTGGCGAATCTCCTGATGGGTGATCGCTTCGCCGAGCCGCTCAAAGAAAAGTGCGACGAGTCGCTTCTCAATCCCTGTGAGGAGTGTGCTGCGTCCATCCACGTGGAGTGACCCAGTTGCTGGGTCGAAGCGAATGGCGTGGGGGGCAGTTGTCATGGGAGGGGAATTCTACCCGCTTGTTACAGGGCGCGCCGACTCGTTCCGCCGCCTCCCGGCTGCTTAGACGACACCGCCCGCTGCGATCGCGAGCGTGGCCGCCCCCGCAAGGAGAATGCCGATCCCCTGCCGCAGTCCGATGCGCTCGCGAAGGATGACGGCGGCAAAGAGGACCGTGGTCACTGGCGCAATTGAGGTGAAGACGCCGCAACGGCAACGCCGCTCTCTTGTGACGCCAGTAGGAAGAAGAGATTGCCGAGCGTGTCGCCACTCCCCGCCGCCGCGAGTGTCAGGACTAGTGCGATGCGACCGCGACGTCCGGCTGGGATTGCACCAGGTCGAATCTCTTCTGCGCCAGGTGGGCGTCGACCGATCGCGCGTGCAATCAAGAAGACGCTCAGGAGTGCA
>CAIZYO010000123.1 GCA_903937225.1 uncultured Chloroflexota bacterium
CTCAGGGTTCCCGTAGTCACTCGCCGCCCAGCGCGCCGCGACTTGCGGCTCAATCTCGCTCGGGGTGTAGGAAGAGCCGAGCTCGCGCGGAGCGCTCACGCCGACGCGCGCGGCGCCGCTTTACGTGGGCGCTGCAGTGGGCCTGCCGCCCGCTTTGCGTCACTCGCTGCGGCGCCGATCTCCGATTCGCTCAGGAAGAGTGGAGAGACACCATCCGTAACTGACTCCTCCGTCACCACGCAGCGGCGCACGTCGCGGCGATCTGGGAGTTCGTACATGGTGTTGAGGAGCGTCTCTTCCACCACTGCACGCAGCGCACGGGCTCCGGTCTTGCGCGCCAGTGCCTTCTCCGCCGTTGCGCGCAGCGCACCTGGCGTGAACTGCAGCTCAACCTTATGGAGCTCAAAGAGTCGCTGGTACTGCTTCACGAGTGCGCTCTTCGGCTGTACGAGGATTGCCACCAGGTCATCAAGCGTCAGTCGGTCGAGGGCCACCACCATCGGGAGTCGACCAATGAATTCTGGAATCAGTCCGTAGCGAAGGAGATCGTCTGGCATCAACTGCTCCAGAACACGTTCTCGCTCGTCGCTCCCCTTCGGCGCATCGGAGCCGAAGCCGATCCCGCGTCGTCCAACGCGATCGGCAACCATCTTGTCCAGCCCTTCGAATGCGCCACCGCAGATGAAGAGGATGTTGGTGGTGTCGATCTGGAGGTACTCCTGGTGCGGATGCTTCCGGCCACCCTGTGGTGGAACGTTCGCAACAGTCCCCTCAATAATCTTGAGCAGAGCCTGCTGCACTCCTTCACCAGAGACGTCGCGCGTGATCGATGGGTTCTCCGCCTTGCGCGTGATCTTGTCGATCTCGTCGATATAGATGATGCCGCGCTGCGCGCGCTCAATGTCACCGTCTGCCGCCTGGATAAGGCGCAGCAGGATGTTCTCAACGTCCTCGCCAACGTACCCAGCCTCAGTGAGGCTCGTGGCGTCGGCAATGCAGAACGGCACGTCGAGGAAGCGCGCGAGTGTCTGCGCAAGGAGGGTCTTCCCTGATCCAGTTGGGCCGACCAACAGGATGTTCGACTTGGCAATCTCTACGCCGTCGGGCGAGGCGGGGGCGGCGATGCGCTGATAGTGGTTGTGGACTGCAACGGCGAGTGAGCGCTTCGCGCGCTCCTGGCTAATCACATGCTCATTCAGTGCCGCGTGAATCTCGCGCGGCGTTGGCGTGGTGTCGCCCCACGGGTTGCTTCGAACGGACGCGCTCGGTGACGGATCAACCGCAATCTCCGCGCAGAGCGCAATGCACTCATCGCAGATGAAGACGCCTTGCCCAGCGATCAGCTTGCGAACCTGCTCTTGCGTCTTGCGGCAGAACGAGCAGCGATACGAGCCGCTCTTGGTGCTACGCGGGCCGCGCGGCTTTCCGCCTCCCGACTCTCCAGTCCCAGCTCCTCCGGTCATGCGAGACGCCTCACTTTCCGAGCGCTATGCAAGTGCATCAAATTCTGACTTGCGTGCAGCCATCCAGGCATCCATGCCGCCAGACTTCATGATCTCCATCATCTTGGCCATTGCTGCTAAGTGCGCCTCATCGTTGCGCTCAAAGGCCTCCTTGCCATGCTGCTGGCTCTGGGCTGCAACTTCGTCAAACGTTGCACCTGAAAAAACCTGCTCACAGGCGCCGCCGAGCTGGTTGCAGGTCATTGATTTCATTTCTTTTTTGGCGGAACGATTGGAGGGAGCTTGTAAACCTCGTCGATGATGCCGTACTCCACCGCCTCCTCTGGCGAGAGGAAGAGGTCGCGATCGGTATCCTTCACCACCTTGTCGATCGGCTGGCCGGTGTGCGCGGCGAGGATCTCCTGGGTGGTCTTGACCAGCTTCTCCATCTCCTTCACCTGAATGAAGACGTCTGGTGTGTTGCCACGGAATCCGCCAGAGCCCTGGTGGATCATGATGCGGCTGTGCGGAAGCGCGAAGCGCCGGCCAGGCGCACCTGCGGCGAGCAGGACAGCGCCCATCGACATGGCGATGCCCGTGCAGATCGTGCTCACTGGTGCGCGCACGTATTGCATCGTGTCGTAAATCGCGAGCCCCGAAGTGATCACGCCCCCTGGGCTGTTGATGTAGAGGAAGATTTCCTTCTCGGGATCCTCAGCATCAAGGAAGAGGAGCTGTGCAATCACCAGGTTCGCAATGTCATCTTCAATGCCTGCGCCGAGGAAGATGATGCGCTCCTTGAGGAGGCGTGACCAGATGTCGTAGGCGCGTTCGCCCTTACTGGACGACTCAATCACCATTGGTACGAGCATTGACCCCTCCTCTCGTTTCGACCTTCTAACGACCCGCGACCGGGGCGTGTGGTGTGGAGGGTGAGTTTACTTCGCGGAGCGCTTTGCGGGCGAACGCTTCGCTTTCGGAGCGTCAGCCGACCCACCTGCAGGGCTCGCCGCAGGGCTGAGAGCGGCACTCGCTGCGGGACGCGGCGGTCGCTCAGGTCCCCATGCGGGCCAGGCACCCGGGTTGCCATCGAACCAGTCCTCGACGATCTTCTCCACCACGAGTGAACGACGGAGCGAGGCGCGGATGGCACGACGACCGCGCTCTGAGGCGAGATACGCCTCCAACTTCCGCTGCCCCTGCACCTGTGGCTGCGCTCGGCGCACCTCTTCATCAATGAGTTCCTCTGGCACCTGAATCCCTTCGGCGCCCGCAACCGCGGAGAGGACGAGCAGGGTGCGTGCACGGCGCTCTCCACGATCACGCAGCTCTGCGCGGATCTCTTCGGCGCTCTTCCCTGCCGCCTCTAGGTACTGCTCAAAGGAGAGACCCTGTCGTGCAATTGATCGCGCCAACTCATCAACAAG
>CAIZYO010000124.1 GCA_903937225.1 uncultured Chloroflexota bacterium
AATTGCTCGATCACTGATATCTACGACGCGCGGCCAGGTGATGGCGCGCAGATCAATGCCGAGCGCGTTGCCGTGATGGAGGTGATTGTCCAGGAATGCGGCGGCGAGATTATGCGCCGCGCCGATCGGGTGGACGTCACCTGTGAGGTGCAGGTTGAACTCTTCCTTGGGGATGACTTGGCTGTAGCCGCCGCCGGCGGCGCCGCCCTTGATGCCGAAGACCGGACCGAGGCTCGGCTGGCGGATCGCCACCGTTGCCTTCTTCCCAATCACGTTGAGCCCTTGCGCAAGGCCGATCGTGGTGGTGGTCTTCCCTTCGCCGAGTGGTGTTGGCGTGATCGCCGTCACCACCACGTACTTGCCGCGCGTGCCGAGCTTCTCCATGCGCTTGATCGCCTCAATGGAGATCTTCGCCTTGGTGCGACCGTATGGCTCCACCTCATCTGGGGTGAAACCAAGATCCGCGGCAACGGCGTCGATCGGCTTTGGCGTAACGCTACGCGCGATCTCTAGGTCAGAAGGAAACGACATGAGCGGAAGTCTACGCCCCTGCGAGCCGAAGGGCTGACTGCGCCGCCTGCAGCACGAGAATCGCGTTCGTCATCGGGCCAACCCCGCCGGGAACTGGACTCAGCGCGCCCGTTTCGCCGACCGCGTCGCGGACGCTCGCCTCGTCAACATCGCCAACGATCTGATCCTCCTGGACGTGAATGCCCACATCTACGACCACACAGCCGGGCGAGACATGCTCACCCCGAACGAGCGCGCGGACACCCGCGGCAACCACAAGGATCTGGGCGGTTCGTGTCACAGCACCCATATCGGGCGTCTTTGAGTGAACGACCTCCACGTGTGCGCCCGCCAGAGCGAGGAGCTGCGCCACAGGGCGGCCGACTACGGCGCTCCGCCCCACCACAACCGCGCGTCGCCCGTGGATCTCAATCTGGTGCGCTCGAAGAAGCTCTATGACCGCTGCGGCAGTTGCTGGGAGGAGCGTTCCGTCAAGGTCGCCTGCGCTCAGACGCGCAGCGCTCGCAGCCGTGATCCCATCAATGTCTTTCTCCACGGCAATCCCAGTGACGACGCGGGTTCGGTCCACTCCTTCAGGGAGTGGCGATTGGAGGATGATCCCAGCGACGTCAGCGTCTGCAGAGAGGCGCTCCAGTGTGGTCGTGATCTCGCCCTCGCTCGCCGATGCGGGGAGCGAGATCTTCTTCACGGCAAACCCTGCCGTAGCCGCCTGCTTCAGGAGTTGTTCCATATAGATGAGCGCGGCAACATCCTCAGTTGCCGCGACGGCGGCGAGTACGGGCGCGCGACCGCCTCGGGCTGCTGTTGCGCGCTGCACGCACTCAGCGGCTTCCGCTGCGAGTTCGAGGGATCGCGGACGTGCGCTTAGGGTTCCGCTCACTGTGGGGTGGCGCGACGAAGCGCGATCAGTGCCGCTTCAGTCTGGTGTGCGAGCATTGCTCGAATCTCGGCACCTTCAATGAAGGGCAGGTTTGCCTCAACGTTTTCCGCAGCGCTCTCACCTGCAGCACGGGAAAACCGCGCCGCAACGGCAAGGTCGCTTTCCGCGGAAGCGAGCGAACGGTCGGTGATGCTCTTTGCAGCCTCCGCAACGGCAACGGTGGCGCGTAGCGTTGCAAGCGGAACTTCTGCCGCACGTTGCGCGGCAGTTGAGAGTGCGGCGGTACGCGCAGCGCGTTCACTCTCTGAGTTTTTCGGAAGCTTTAACGCGTCCATGAACGCGGTGAACGCGGTGGCATCCTCTTCGGCGAGCGTGAGTAACTCGCTCCGTGCCGCACGTGCTCGATCCAGCGCTGTGCGTTGAACAGCGGTGTGCTCACTCTCACCCTTCGCGAGCGAGAGGCCAGCGACCATCTCTACAAGCGCCGCCCCCATTGCACCCGTCACGCCAGCCGCGGAACCACCTCCAGGAGTTGGGGTCGCCGAGGCGAGCGCAGCAAGATAGTCGGCGAGTGATGTAGTTGGTAGGTGCGTCATGCAACCCTCCGAATCGTGCGCGATGAAGAGTTAATCAGCCTCAAATTCGCTGGCCCGATTTCCATGGCGTCGTGCAAGCGAAAGTGCAATCGCTAGCGAGAGCACAAGCCCTGCAAGCGCACCGAGCTCATAGAGCAGCGGTGAGATGTCTCGGCCGGCGACCAGCCACTGCTCTACTTGTGCAGTTGCGATCAAGATCCGTCGAACGACCGCAACGAGTCCAATGATGAGGAATGGCTCAAGGATGAGCTGTGATCGCGCGAGTGAAATACGCAGTGTGTAAATCAGCTCCGCAATGATGAAGATGAGGAGTACGCGATCAAGGATCTTGAGCGCAGCTTCGACGCCTCCCGATTGGACCCCATCAACAATTTCATGGACAACTTCGCCACCAATGATGAAGACGGCGACCAAGAGAACAGCGGCGAGTGTGAGGTCGAGCGCGATCTCAACCAAACGAAGTGCGGAGCGCGCCGACTCAACGGGGCCCTTGCCGCCCTGCGCTCCCTTGGTTCGTCTCGGTACTGCCATCGGCGTAGCATTGCACGGCGCACGGGTTTAGTGATCAGGCGTGGCTGAAGAGGCCTCCAGGGACCTCAAGTGCCGAGGCGAATGGGAGCGTGCTCCACGAATCGTCGAATGCTTCGATCGTCCATGCGCCGCTGCGGCGTGAGAAGGCGATCACGAGCGTTGCGTCCTCAGTCTCAAGCTCCCAGAGCGTGCGAGGGCCGGAGTCGGCACGGTAGGCACCGTGCTCCTGGCGCAAGGCGAGCACCTTCGTCACCTTGCGGACGATCCCCTCGAAGGCGACCGCCTGAGGAGTCCCCGTCCACCAGTGCGCGGTCACCTTGACCGCGACTGGAGCAATCTGCTGCATTGCCATTTCATGCCT
>CAIZYO010000125.1 GCA_903937225.1 uncultured Chloroflexota bacterium
CGTATCCAGTTGGATCCAGTCGGCCAGCATCCACTCCGGTGAGCACCTTCGGCGTTGTCCACTTCAGCCCATTCTTTGAGGTTGTGATGTAGAGCTGCTGTGGCTTTGGGCTCTCTTTTGACCCGCCACAACCCGGTCCGTCCGCCACGATCATCACCCACTTGTTCTTCTTGGCGCGCAGAACTTCGGTGTCCACAAAGCCTCCAGTGAGACGCCACCCCTTCTCTTTTGTGAAGGTAATTCCGTCAGCAGAGATGTACGACGCAACCTTTTCCGGACAACTCCCGCTGGTACTCGCCGGAGACTCAACGATGTAGATCCTCACTCGTCCGTCGGGAAGGGTGACTGGGTCAGGGACTCCCCATGCGCGTGTTGCCTGCGGGACGACCATCATGCTCGACGTGATCGTTGCTGTTCCAAAACTGAGGCATTCGTCGGTAGTGCACGGAGCGGAATAGACTCCCTGCGTCTGGCTCGCCATGTCGACCTTCTTGAAATACGCGCGCCAGCCGGATCTAGTTCGTGCAACGGTGTAGTCCGAAACTGGACCGGTTGTCCCTGTTGAGAGAGATTCTGCGGTGCACACGCCGGCGGCATCACAAACAGTTACGGCAGTGCCTGTTGGGACTTGGTCACTTCGCCAGAGTCGGTCACCGCTCGGTGTCTTCATCACATGTGGAGAAACACCACTGAGACCTAGGGAGACTGTGTCCTCCGTCAGCGTCCACTTTTTTGGCTTGGCGGCTGGCAACGCACCATTGCGCATATCAACTGAGTCTCGTGTTGTTGGGGCTGAAACGGCTGGAGCAGTGGCCCCAGTTGCGAGCAGGAGAGAAAGGAGCAGGCTCGCGAGCACATTCATGCGGTGAGGCTACTCATACCTCCCGCCAGTGTCAAGACACCACTTTGAAGCGCGAGCCCGACTGGAAAGCAAAACGCCCCGCTGCAGCGTCAGCTGCAACGAGGCGCTCTGAGATCGACTTCGTTAGCTGCGCAGGTCCATGTAGACCGCAATCAACACAGGGATCATCACAATGACCCCGAGTACAAAGACGATTGGCTCTGTCACTTGCTCTTCTTTGAAAGCAGGTTGCCGAGCGAAAGGATCGCTGGAACCCAGAGGCCGATATAGACCGCCGTGTCGGCGTTGGCGGTGAAGCCAACTCCGAAATAGTGTGCAAGAGATAGTGCGAGGCTCGCAACCGCCGCAACGATGTACAGGTTCTTCGAATCCATGATTCCTCCCTAACGTTGACCCGAGTTTCGGGCCTATGCCTCACTTTACCGCAGGCGGATGCGCGGGACTACCCCTCACGCAGGGCGGGCGGATCCGCTTCGTCGCCAAGATCCACCTTGGCGATCCGCTCCCCCTTGCTGACGATCCGCTTCACGGAGGTCTGCGCCCCGCTGATATCGTCGCCAATCTGCCGGAAGTGAGTCGCGAGCTTCTCAATGCGCTCTGCGAGCAGCTCTACATCTCTGGTGAGCCCCCCTACTTCGCGCTGGATCAGGGCCGCCTGCTCGCCGATCTTTGATTCAATGTGGAACATGCTCACCGTTGCGAGAAGTGCGTGCAGCGTGTTCGGTGAAGCGAAGACCACGCGCTTCCCATTTGCGTACTGCTCCATGTCTGGGAAGCTCGTGAAGAGCTCCGCGTAGATCGCCTCTGACGGGATGAACATCACGGCGAGACGACTCGTCTCACCAGGGATGACGTACTTGGATCCGATCGCATCAATGTGCGCCTTCAGCGCCGTGCGGAACTGAACGGCGGCAGTAGGGTCACCTGCCACGAGCTTCTGGTACGCCTCCAGCGGAAACTTTGAGTCGACGCAGACGCGGTTGGAGGCAGCACCGCGTCCCACGATGCAGTCGGCGATCTTCCCGTTGGAGAGCGTCTCTTGAAAGCTGTAGAGGTCCGTTGGCAGCGCGTCGCGCACGATCTCTTCGAGTCGTGCTTCGCCGTACTGGCCGCGCGCCTGCCTGTTCTGGAAGACGGAGAGGAGCTCATCCATCGGCTCACGAAGCCGGTCGATTCCCTGCTGAGCGGCGTCAATGCGCGCGAGGCGCTCAACAACCGACTGCAGCTGATCTTCTACGCGCTGGGCCTGCAACGTGCTCGTGGGATCGGGCGGCGCGCTACGACCCGATCGTGCGGCGGCGAACAACGCAGCGGCGGCGGCGATTGCCGCAAGGATCAGCGCGACGATAGTGATTGGATCGTTCATGCGCTCAGTCTCACTGATCGCCGTGCCGACTGCGTGGCACGGCGGCTGTCAGCACGAAACTTAGAACCAGCCGAAGAGCCCCGACTTCTTCTTCAAGATCGGAAGACCGGTGCGGCCAGACTCCTTCACCTTGTAGCCCTCGGGAACCTCTGCAACGGCACCCTTCCCTGGCTTCTTTGCGAAGAAGTAGAGCGTCACAGTCTTCCCGCTCGCAACCTTGCGCGACCGAGCGTGCAAGTAATAGGTGGTCCCTCGTGAATTCTCAAATGAGAACGCGGCCATGATGTTCCCTCCCACTTTTCCTCTGTGTGACCAGTGGTCACTCTTGCCAAAGCGTACGTCTTACAGACTCCCGCGTGAAGGGGTCAACCTCCCTGAGGATCCTCGCGAGAGGAGGGCC
>CAIZYO010000126.1 GCA_903937225.1 uncultured Chloroflexota bacterium
AGGGCTGCCTCTCCATGTGTTGGGTGCAGTTCGGTCGTCATGCAGCGATCCTATCGCGACGCGGGACTGCTGGCGTCGCCTGTTGGGCGCGGCAGTGACTCCCACGGGCCGCCGAGCCCGAGGCGCTGGCCAACAAGTTCGCACGCCGTTGCGGCAACGAGTTCTGCGCTGCTCCCCTCAGGGAGGATTCGCACGACATTAAGGTCCGCCTCTCCAACGATCAGCGTCTTGCGCACGTAGTCGTGAAGCGCCTGCCACTGTTCGCCAACCAAGAGGAGTGGCCGTGCGTCACTTCCCACCTGGAGGAGATTCCACGAGACCACGACCTCGGCGAGGGTGCCGAGCCCGCCATCTAGCGCAATCAGGAGATCAACCTCGGAGAACTTGCGAAGTCGCTCAAATAGATCTCTGCTGTCCAGCTTCTCGGTGACGTAGCGGTTTGCGGGGAGGCCATCCCATGAGGTGACGGTGTAGCCGATCACTTCGCCGCCCACGTCGCGTGCACCCTTGGAGACCGCCTCCATGACGCCGGCGTACCCGCCCGTTGCCACGATGAACCCTTCGCCAGCGAGCGCGCGTCCTACGGCGACGGCGTACTGATAATGCTCGTCGGTCTCAGGGAGTCGAGCGGATCCGTAAACCCCAACGATTGGGACGCCAGCCCTCGCGCTGGCGTTCACTCGCAGCGCGTGCCGACGGGTGGGAGCGTGCCGTCAATCAAGAAGGCGATCGCTGCATCATCAATGCACTCGCTCTTCCCGCCAACGGCGGTGTGCCCTTCACCAACGTAGGTGAGGAGGAAGCCGCTCTTCAGTGTTGCGGCCATCTCCTGACTCCACTTGTATGGGGTTGCTGGGTCACCAGTGGTGCCCACCACCATGATCGGCGGTGCGCCAGCGCCGTCGACGATCTCGGGCATTGGGTCCACATTGACGTTCGGCCAGACGCCGCAGAGGAGTCCGCTCGCCGCCTGCCCAAAGGCGAAGTCGGGCGCGCGCTCCTTGAAGCGCTCGTAGATCGCGCGGTACTTGGCAATGGAGGTGCTCGCCGGATTGTCGGTGCAGTTGATCGCAGGGAAGGCCTCATGGAGGTTACGGAAGCCATACTCTCTGCGTTCAGTGTAAGAATCTACAAGGAGCGCGATTAGCTCACCATCTCCCTGGGCAAGCTCATTAAGCCCATTAACGGCGTAATCCCAGAAATCGCGGTTGTAGAGGGTGGCGATGATCCCAGTCCAGGCGAAGGTGGAGTTCACCGTGCGCCCATCAGCGAGCTCAACGGGGCGCTCGTCAAGTTGTTCAAAGAGCGCATCCATTGACTTGCGTGTCTTCCCGTTGCCGAACGGGCAGTCGCTATCTGCGTCGCACCAAGCCATCATGCGATCAAGGGCGCCCTGGATGGAGACGCCCTGCTCTCCGTATTCGGAGTTGTCATCTGGTGAAGGATCAATGGCGCCGTCCAAGATCAGGTTGCCGACGGAGTTTGGATAGAGGGTGGCGAAGACGGAGCCGAGTGATGTGCCGTAGCTGTAGCCGATGTAGCTGAGCTTCTCAACGCCCATCGCCGCGCGGATGGACTCCATATCGCGCGCCGATGCGGTGGTGCCGATGTAGGGGAGGACATCAGCAGAGCCCGCGACACACTTGTCAGCGAGCCACTTCGCGTCTTCGAGGGCCGCATCCCAGTCCGCTTGGGTTGGGTTTTCACTGTCGCCCCCAGGATCGGAGATCCAGACATCCATCTCTTCGTCGGTGAGGCACTCCACAGGGAGGCTGCGCTGTACTCCGCGAGGGTCCCAGGTGACAAGGTCGAAGCGATTGCCGATCTCGGCTGGAACAATGGCGCGTCCGTTGTCCGCGAGGATGTCAATGCCAGACGCTCCTGGGCCACCAAAGTTCAGCAGGAGTGGGCCAACACGGTTCTCTTGATCTGCTGCGGGGAGGATCGCCAAGGCGATTTCTGCCGTTGGACCGCTCGCGTTCGCGTAGTCGAGCGGAACCTCAATGGTGGCGCAACGAATCTCCGGGTGATCTCCGACGATCGGATCATCCTTGCAACTCTGCCATTCAATGGAACCCGTGATTGTGCCGCTTGGGGAAGGGCTCGGCGATACGACCGCGCCGCCGCCACAGGCGGCAACGAAAGCGGAGGTGACGAGAAGGGTGAGTGCGACCCAGCGCCAGTTACGGCGCTGGGTGCGCGTCTCGTTGGCTGTCACCCGGGGTCAGCTGCAGCCGCTGGTGGTGCCGCAGGTCATGCACTTGTAGCACGCTGCGTTTCGCACCATGATCGCGCCGCACTCTGGGCAGCTCGGAGCATCTGACTGGTTCTGGAAGCCGAGCCCTGCACTTGCGAGGACTTGGCCAGCACTACTCGCCGCTGGCGCTGCCGCCTTGGCGGGTGTCGCTGCCTTCAGCTCAACCGGCGCGGAGGTTGTGGCAGAAGCCGTACCTCCACCCTTGCCGCAGGTGCAGTCTGGTCCGCACGACTCCGCCGCTGCGCCAACGCGCACCGTGGCTG
>CAIZYO010000127.1 GCA_903937225.1 uncultured Chloroflexota bacterium
TCATTCGGTCAGTGGAGCGGTGATCGACTCAACGCCGCCTCTGAGCGCGCCGTGATGGACGCGTGGCTCGCATACATGAACGCGTGGCGGGAATCGCTGAACGTCACGTGGGCCGAGACGCGCATTGTCCACTGGTCGCCAGCTGAGAGAAACCTCCTCTTTACTGCCGCGGATTCAGCGGCGAGTCGGCACCCGACCTGGTCGCTCCCAGAGGAGATCGGTTGGTTTGATGCCTTTGATGAGCTTGTGTATCGCGTGCCGGTGAGCGTGCGCGGCGCGTACGGATATGGCTTGAAGGACATCGCAAAGTCCATGCGCGCAGAAGGACTGATCGATGTCTCATGGGGGGACGGCCCTGCAGACGGGATGGGGGCGATGGCCGCCGCGTATACGGCGGACGCGCGCGCCGCCGCGGAAGGGAAGCGACTTGCCGACTACGACTACTTCCGTGCTGGTGCGGAGTACAACGCCGCCGACTGCCGCTCAATGTTCCTCGTGCTCGCCTGGTTGCGCGCCAACCGCTAGCAGCGCGCGCGGGCCGTTAGCGACGGCGGTAGCGCCGCGCGATCACGCTATAGAGCGGAAGCTTCGTCAAGAGTTCTGAGATCGGTCGCGCCGCCTGTCCCTCGCGACCCTCTACGGCGAGGAGACGATCTGCGGCGTCGCCTTCAACGTGGCGTGGGTCGCAGGTAGCGAGGTCAATTGCCACTTCGCCGGGGATCGCTGTGCCGAGCTTCTCGAGGAGGTTGGCGGGGATCCCCTCGTCACCAAACTCGGCGCGTAGCTCCTCTTCCAGTTGCCAGCGCGGATTGCGGAAGAGGATCGCGCGCCACGCCTCGGCCACCGCCTGCGTGACCGTGCCGTCGCCGGGCACTGGCGCGGCGGAGAGATCGCTGCCGCGCGCCCAACGCGCCGCCTGGTGGAGGAGTGTGTACTCGTCAAGTTCCAGATAGGCGGCGAGATCTTCTGCAGGCGACGTGTCGCCGAAGATGGCGCGGATCCCAGGGGCGAATGCCTCTTTCATATCAAGGTCAATGCCGCGCACGGTGCGGTGCAGGTAGACCTGCTGATACATGAAGTGCCGTGCGTTCAAGAAGCTCTCGAGCGCCCCAACTGCAGGCTCGTACAGGGTGAGGCCGCGTGGGCCGATGAAGCTGTAGCGACGCAGGCGCTCCACATCCACAGCGCCAATCTGCACGCCAGTCATGTACGAGTCACGACGGACGTAGTCAAGGTTGTCGACGGTGAAGACGCCAGAGAGGAGCGGCTGCATGATGCGCAGCCAGCGCGGCACCGTGTCGTCCTCGAGTGGCGGCTTGGAGATGAGGAAGCTCACCCAGGTTGGGTCAATCGACTCGCCGTCGCTGAAGCGATCGCGTTCGGCGTGTTCGCCTGGCGCGCGGCGGAGCCTGCCGATGATTGCACCGACTTCGTGCTCGATGATCAGCGCGGAGAGGTCTTCGTGCGCAAGTCGCTTACCCGGCGCACGGCGCGAATCATCGGGGGCGGGGAACTTCTCCAGCACCTCGTGATCAAAGAAGTGCGCAAATGGGCCGTGGCCCACATCGTGCAGGAGCCCCGCCACGCGCAGCGTCTCCACCACCAGGCCTTCGCTCGGGACGTCATCACCGCTTGCACGCAACTGCTCGGCGAGCGAGCCATACAGCTGGCGCGCCCAGAGTCCCGCCTCATGCATGACACCGAGCCCGTGGGAGAAGCGGCTGTGTTCTGCAGTAGGGAAGACCCAGCGTGCGCTCTGCAACTGGCTGATGCGGCGCAGCCGCTGCAGCCACGGCGTGTCGAGCAGATCCTCTTCGGCTGCATCTTCCGCGAGGTACCCAAGTGCAGCTGCACCATCTGGGGTGAGGCGCTTCGTGAGTTCGATGTAGCCGTGGATTGGATCGCTGATCAGGTTGACCGCCCTAAAGCGCGCCGCCTCACTCCCGCCGCTGCTCCCTCCGCCGCTAGGGCCATTGTTCGTGGCGCTCATGCGTTGGTGTATCGCGCCGTCGCGGCGGCGAGGGTGCGCGCCACGTCGTCACGCAGCGCCTGCGGCTTGAGGACTTCAGCGCCGTCACCCCAACCCAAGATCCACGCGCGCACCTCAAGGAGTCCAGAGACGCGTGCACGCCAGAGGAGTGAGCCATCAGCTTCGCGCTCGCTCGTCTGAGATGGATGCCAGCGTGTTTCGGATGCGCGCGCAGCCGCCTCTGGCGTGAAGCGCACGACGATCTCTTCAAGTGGTTGATCCGCGACGATGTCCCATGCGGCGGCGAGGGTGCGCTCAAGCTCAACCTCTTGTGGCCGAGTGAACGTTGCTGTGGTCATGCGGGGGCTACTGATGCGATCCACGCGGAAGGTGCGCATGGCGCTGCGCGTCTCGTCAAATCCAATCAGATACGTTGCGAGCGTTGCGGCGGAAGGTTCAATCAGGTACGGATGCACGCGTGCGGTTCGCGTCGTGCCGGGGCTGCTCCATGCGGCCGCGTACTCAAATTCAAGGACGCGCCCGTTCACCCATGCGTTTGCAAGGACGCGAAGGCGCGACTGCGCCTCCGGTTGATTGCGCAGTTCGCTGATCTGCGAGACGGTGCGCTCAACGGCCGACCGCAGCGGTTCCTCCAACATTCCGCCGAGCTTCATCAGCGCGGCACCAAGTTCAGGGTCGTATCCGGTGGCGAACTTCGCCAGGAGGCGCGCCGCCAATACGATCGCAATCGCCTCGTCGCGACTGAAGCGCAAGGCGGGGAGGAGCCCGCTCTGCAAGACACCCCAGCGTCCGTGTTCATTCCAGATCGGGACATCGACTTCGCGCTCGAGCGCCTTCAGGTCGCGGTAGGCGGTGCGGCGGCTGACGCCGAGCTTCTTCGCAAGGTCGGTCGGTCGAATCCCCGCCTCACCAACCGCCTCTACGTATTTGAGCGTGCGCAGGAGTCGCGCGGTGCGGTCGCTCTTAGTGAAGTCTTCGCGATCGGAGTGGGCCTGAGTCTGGGTCATGTCCCAGACTGTGCCACACCGCCCCCTGCCGCACCAGGCGTGCGGGCGGCCGCCCCAACGAAGGCGGCCCAGACACGCTCAAGATCGGCGGGTGAGCTCTCTGTCCGCTCGGGGTGGCACTGCACGCCGAGGACAAATCGTTCGCCAGGCGCCTCCAGCCCTTCCACTAACATCCCGCGCGACGACTCGGCGAACGCGGAGGCGTGAAGTCCAGGAGCCAGCCGCTCAGGCGTCACCGCTTGGTGGTGATAGCTGTTGACGGCGAGTGGCGCGCGCACATCACCGAGGATCTGCGCGAGACGCGTTCCCTCTTGCACGTTGAGTGGGTGGGTCAGTGCTGGCGTTGCGGGATACGGTGCGCCGACCTGCCCTTCAACATGTTGCAGCAGGCTGCCGCCGCGATGCACATTCAGTAGTTGCATCCCGCGACAGATGCCGAAGATTGGAAGCGCGCGCGCATCCGCAGCGGCGATCGCCTCCCACTCCAGCGCATCGCGCGCAACATCCATTTCAACGGCGCCATCAATCGCCTCGTTGTATCGATCTGGGTGTACGTCCGCACCACCAGAGAGGAGGAGCCCCTCCATGTTGGCGAAAGCGGTCGCACGCTGTTCCGGGGTTGCGTTGGCGGAGATCAGGATCGGCAGCCCTCCGGCGCGGCGGATCCCATCGGCGTATCGCGCGTTGACGAGTGCAACGCGTGCAGGATCAAGATCGGCATCGTGATCTGCAACGGTGATCACGATGAGTGGCGCGCGCACGTTGGTTACGCGCGTACGGCGGCTGGCTTCGCTGCGGCGAGCTGCGTGAGCGAGGTGAGGAGTCGCTTCACCTCATCAGCCGTGTTGTATGACATGAGGCCGGTACGCAACACGCCACCGTGCTCGGTGAGCCCGAGTGCGTCAATTGCATTCGGCGCGTAGAAGTCGCCGCTCCATACCTGAATGCCATCGCCCGCAAGGTGCTCTGCCGCCTGATCAGGCGAGGCGAAGTCCATCGTGAACGAGACGATGGAGGTTCGCTCCTGAAGCCGCGAGCGATCCGTGATGCCGCGTACCTGCACGCCGCCAATCTGCTCAAGTCCGTCAAGCAGTTGTCGCACCAGGTCTGTCTCGTAGCGGGTGATCGCCTTCAGGCCCGCGCGAATCTCTCCGCGGCGTCCGTTGAGTGGCGCATGGTCTGCTGCGTTGCCGAACTCTCTCCCGATCCAGGCGAGATGGTTGATCGCCGCCGTAACCCCCGCCATCGCCTCAAAGGCGGGCGTTCCCGTCTCCCAGAGATCGTGCGCGGGTCGCACCTTATATCTGCCGTAGCGCTCAAGGAGCGGCAGCTTCCCGTAGAGGAGTCCGGCGTGTGGCCCGTAGAACTTATATGGCGAGCAGAGGAGGAAGTCGGTATCGAGCGCCTGCACATCAATGGGGTAGTGCGGCGCGCTACATACGGCATCAAGAACGGTGATGGCACCCACGGCATGCGCCGCCTCCACCATCTTCTTCGTGGGATTGATCGTGCCGAGCGCGTTGGAAGACATGCCAACCGCAACGATCTTCGTGCGCGGTCCGAGGAGCGATGCGTAATGCTCCATGTCGAGTGTTGCGTCTGCAGGGTTGAGGCGGATCACCTTCAAGGTGAGCCCGTGATCTTCGGCAAGGAGTCGCCATGGGCTGTAGTTCGCATCGTGATCGAGTTGCGTCACCACGATCTCATCGCCCGCCTGAAGTTCGCGCGCGAGAGAGCGTGAGAGCTGGAAGTTCAGCGTGGACATGTTTGCGCCGAACTTCACCGTCTCTCTCGGTGCGTTCAGAAGATCTTCCGCGGCGCGATGCGCCTCCTCTTCCACCTCGCCTTGTGCGCGTGAGGTGCTGAAGTAGCCGCCGTTATTGGCGTTCGCACGGAGGAAGAAGTCGGCATAGGCATCAATCACCGACTGCGGGACTTGTGTGCCAGCGGGCCCATCCAGGAATGCGATCGGCCGGCCGTCTGGGAGCGTATTGGCGAGAGACGGGAATCGTGCGCGGATCGCGGCGACGTCAAATGGCTTCATGGGTACCTCCTACTCGCTGATCCTAGAGCGCGCGCTTCGCCAGCGCGCACCTGCGCGCGCAACGAGTGCAATGCCCACGCCAATGAGGAGCGGGAGGAGGAGGGCGCCGACCAGCCCGAGAAGTCCGCCGGGCCCCGTCGCAACCCCACCGTTCCGCGCATCGCCGCTCTCAGGGCTCAACGTCTGGCCGGGGGAGGCTGGCGGTGTGGCGTTCACGCTCGCGGAGATCTCGCCGAGAAGTCCCACAAGTGCGACGCCAGTGGTGAGCACGCCAGCGACGAGCGCCGCCAAGGTGAGAAGGCTCACCGCAAGGCTGCCGCGCGCTTCGCTCCCAAGGATCCGGAGTGCATCACGACGATCAAGCGTGGTGAGGACGAGCGGTTGCCCTGCGCCACCTGCGGTCA
>CAIZYO010000128.1 GCA_903937225.1 uncultured Chloroflexota bacterium
CTCACTGGTGAACTTGAACAGAACCCGCTCCCCGCAAGCTTTGAGATCGCGCTGGACAGCCCGAGTGAGACTGCAAAGGTCGCAGACGCGCTCAGTCGCCTCCCTTCTGCGGCGCTCTTCTCGCGCATCGTTGATGGTCGTGCCGTTGCAGAGAGCCTTGCTGGCATCACCTCGGCGCTTCGTATCGCCGGCCTTATTGTCTTGATTGGATTCTCGTTTGCCGTCCTCGCCGTAGTCGTCAACGCGATTCGACTCGCGATCCTTGCGCGAAGTGATGAGATTGCGATCATGCGCCTTGTTGGAGCAACGTCAACCTGGGTACGACTTCCGTTCATCATTGAGGGGTTGATTATTGGTGGCGCGGGCGCGCTGATCACCCTCTTTATCTTCGGAATCCTTGGTGCTGGAATCAGCACCATCATGCTGAACCTCTTCCGTGTCCTACCAATTGAGACGTCCGGGATCTTGCTCGGAGAGGTTGCGGTTACGGTGTTGCTTGCAGGGTTTGGGCTCGGCGCACTCGGTGCACTACTCTCACTTCGTGGTCGACTGAGCTCATAACAGCGTCGACTCAACCCATAGCAACAAGGAGGGCGTGTGCAGCAACGTTTTGGTTTGAGCGGTAACGGGCGTCCTCCACTCGTGACGCGCGCAGGGGCACTCCTTCTCGCCCTACTACTCGCTGTCGGCGCATACAACCTTGGCTACAACAGCGGCAGTAGTGCAGCCGGCGTAACTGGCGCGTCTGGGGCGATTGATCTCTCCCGATTCAACGAGGTGCTTGACCTTGTAGAGACACGGCACGTTGGCGACAAGAGCGAAGAGACCCTCGTTGACGGCGCCATCAAGGGACTCGTTGAGTCACTGAATGATCCGTACTCGCAATACCTCACTGGCGAAGAGATGGATGCGCTCGTTGAGGGACTCTCTGGAAGCTTTGAGGGGATTGGCGCAGTGATTGAGAGTCGTGGTCCTTCAGGTGAAGCTTGCACCACGCTCGGTCCAGACTGCTATCTCCTTGTGGTCTCACCGATTGACGGCTCGCCTGCGAAGGCTGCGGGTGTTCAGAGCGGCGACCGCATCACGCTCGTTGACGGCCTCACCGTAGATGGTGAGACGTTGGATGAAGCGGTGCTTCGTGTTCGCGGCGCGAAGGGCACAAGCGTAGTGATCACGATTATCCGTGGCGATGCAGCCCCGCTAAATCTGACAATTGTCCGTGACGTGATCACCGTTCCTGCGGTTGAGCCGGAGACGCTCGAGACATCGGATGGTTCTCCTGTTGGATACCTGCGCCTTGCGGAGTTCAGTGAGGTTGCAGGTGATCAGTTTGATCAAGCGCTGCAAGAGGTGGTTGATGCAGGTGTGACACGAATCATCCTTGACCTGCGAGATAACCCAGGCGGCTACCTCTCCACCGCCCTGCAAATTGCGAGCGAATTCATCGCTGACGGCGTGGTCTACATGGAAGAGACGAGTGATGGGGAGCGCGATGAAACTTCAGCGAACGGTGGTGGTGTTGCAACGGATCCAACAATCAAGGTTGTGGTGCTGATCAATAAAGGGAGTGCGTCTGCGAGTGAGATTCTCGCCGGTGCGTTGCGCGATCGCGGCCGCGCGGTCCTCGTCGGTGAGACAACCTTTGGCAAGGGTGTGGTGCAGACGTTTATCGACCTAAAGGATGGCTCTGGCTTGAAGCTCACGATCGCGAAGTGGCTCACACCGAACGGCACCTGGGTGAACAAGGTGGGGCTCGCCCCCGACTACCCGGTGCCAGCGCCGGCAACTCCTGGTGAGGGCGATCCGGCCCTGAAGAAGGCCCTGGAACTCCTCAAGTAGCGGGGGTACGGGCGGATGCGCGCCACCCCTTGCGCCTTGCCCCGCTGAGCCGTATCGTCTACGGCAGACGGAAGGAGGTGGTGTGCAGTGTCAATAGACAGTTGTACGACCGCCTCTCGTGAGGTCGGCGAATAACCGATCCCGAGAGCGGTAACGTTCTGAGAGGGCGCTGGCCGCAAGGTCAGCGCCCTTTCTATTCGCACCTGACCGCGTCTATACGCACCAGTCCGCAGCCTCGCGCCGCTCACCCGTAAAGGAGGTCTCATGGCTACGAAGAAGTCGCTCGTCATCGCTGACGGTACGACGCTGTCTTCGAACCGGAAGGCCACCCACGAGTACGAGATTCTCGATCGTTTTGAGGCGGGTGTGGTGCTGACGGGGACGGAGATCAAATCGATCCGCGCGGGGAAGGCAGATATCGGCGACGCCTACATTCGGCTTGAACATGGCGAGGCGCGCATGATCGGCATGCACATTGCCGAGTGGCCCGGTGCTGCCAGCCAGCAGCACGAGCCGAAGCGGACGCGCCGACTCCTCCTCCATAAGGAGGAGATCATCTCGATCGGCACCAAGGTGAAAGTGAAGGGGCTCACGCTGATCCCGCTCCGCCTCTATTTGAGCCGTGGTCGCTGCAAGGTTGAGATTGGCCTTGGGCGAGGAAAGAAGGAGTTTGACAAGCGCAAGTCAATCGCTGACCGAGAAGGAAAACGCGAAGCGGAGCGTGAGCTCTCCGACTGGAAGCGCGGGGGCTAGTCGCCGCACGCGCCAGCGTGTAGAATTCCCCTCTTGGGGATGCGTGGTTTCGACGGGAAACCGCACCTTGAGAACGCGAGTCGAGGTTGCTATCAGGCCTCGTTAAACCGGTAGCAAAAAGAAGTACCTGGCAATCGCCAGCCTGCTCTCGCCCTCGCTGCCTAAGGCAGTAA
>CAIZYO010000129.1 GCA_903937225.1 uncultured Chloroflexota bacterium
ATCTCTCCGTTGCACTTGGCGCAGAGCCGAACAACACCTGGACCTTCCAGGAGATCCCAACCACTGGCGTCATTGTGCAGCGCGGACCAACGCTTGACGGCATTGGAAAGTACCTGCGCGACGTGGTGAAGGAGTCACCAGAGAAGCCGGTTGATGTTGCCGCAGTGCTCAAGGAGCGCAAGGTGGACGTCTTGGTTGCCTACCTTCCGGTCGGCAGCGAAGAGGGGATCCGCTATTACGCCGAGCAGGCGATCAAGGCAGGGTGCGCGTTCGTAAACGCAATCCCAGTCTTCATTGGTCGCGAGCCTGAGTGGCAGAAGAAGTTCGCCGCCGCCGGTCTTCCGATCGTTGGCGACGATATCAAGAGCCAGGTTGGTGCGACGATTGCACACCGCGTTCTTGCGCGACTCTTCGCCGATCGCGGCGTGCACCTTGATCGCACGTATCAGTTGAATTTCGGTGGGAACACCGACTTCCAGAACATGCTGGAGCGCGACCGACTGGAGAGCAAGAAGATCTCAAAGACCAACGCGGTCACCTCAATCCTTGATGAGCCAATGGGCGAGGAGCAGGTGCACGTGGGTCCTTCAGACTTCGTGCCGTGGCTCCTTGACCGCAAGTGGGCAAACATCCGACTCGAAGGGACAACCTTCGGCGGCGTGCCGCTCACGGCGGAGTTGAAGCTTGAGGTGTGGGATTCGCCGAACAGCGCCGGTGTGATCACCGACGCGATTCGCTGCGCGAAGCTCGGACTCGACAGGAAGTTGGCGGGGACACTCGTTGCCCCTTCGGCGTACTTCATGAAGAGCCCACCAATGCAGTTGCACGATGACATCGCGCACGCTGCCGTTGAGGCCTTCATTCGCGGTGAGGACAATCGAGTCCTCAACGGGACCCAGGTCACTGCCGAGGGTTACCCCTCCTCGGAAGCCCTGAACTCAGTCCGCGCGTAACCGTTCTCGCGCGGCTGGCAGCGGCCAGCCCCGCCTTCACAACGAGGAGAGCCGCCGTACCCGAAAGGGGCGGCGGCTCTCCCTATACACTTCCCAGATGAACGAGCAGCAGCCGGCGACCCCTTCGCCGATCCGCCGCGAGACACCCGGCTCGGCACCCCGATTCACCCCCCGCCGCCTCTGGGAGCGGATCATCTATCTCTTCGCCGTCGCCCTCATGCGCCTCGTGGGGGCGCTCCCCCCACGCCCCATAGAGGCCCTTTTCGCCACCCTCGCTCCGCTTGCCTACCTCCTCTGGCCAGCGAAGCGTCGCATCGCTAACTCGAACGCCGCCGTGGTGCTCGGGGTCGCCGATCCAGACGGGAACCCCCTCCCTGGGTCGGAGGCGGCAGTTCGGGCACGTGCGATCGCCAGCTACCGAAGTTACGGTCGCTTCACCGCCGAGCTCCTCCGCCTCCCAAGCCGTTCGCTGGACGCGATCTCTGCCGAGGTCGACTTGCGAGAAACCACCGTGCTCGACGAACTCAAGAGCCGTGGCCAGGCGGCCATCTTCGTTGGATTCCACGCGGGGAATAACGAACTCGGTGCAGCGAGCCTTGGCAAGAAGGCCTACGACGTGAGCGTTGTTGCCGATGACACCGCCTTCCCCGAGATGTATGAACTGCTCCGAAGAGTGCGCGCATCGTGGGGGATCAAGGTGATTGACTGGCGCGCGATCCGCGAAGTCTTCGGCGTGATGCGTCGCGGTGGAATCCTTGTGCTCTTGAGCGACTGGGGGTGGAAGCCTGACGGCATTCCGTGTCAACTCTTCGGGAGGTGGACCACGCTCCCCAGTGGACCTGCGGTGATTGCTGCGCGCGGCAACGCGCCGATCATCCCCTTCTTTGTACGTCGCGAACGTCCAGGCGCGTTTTACATTCTCTTCGGAACGCCAATCAGCGCAGGGAACGGATCGCCCGCCGCACAACTTGCCGCAACGCAGGAGACCGCACAACAGATGGAGCGGCTCATCCGAACCGAACCAACGCAGTGGAATTGCTTCAAACCGCTCTGGCCAGACGCAGTTGAACAACAGCGACTAGAGGCGCTTGCTGCGCTGATGGCAACGCAACACGAGCGTGGAGCAAGAAGCGAGTGATGCGACAAATGGCGCGCACCCTCAGAGACCAAGTCCTTGGCCGCGCAGCGATTGCTGGACTCACGCTTCTCTCGTACATGCCAGAGCAACTCTTGCTTCTCGTTGCACGAGCATGGGGAGTGATCGGACCAAAGCTGCAGAGCGCGCGCGCGCGACAAGGCGCAATCAACCTTGCACGTGTCTACACGTTTCGCGACGGCGCAGCGCCATCAGCGCAGACCGTAGCGCGCGGCGTTCAGCAACTGTTTGAGCACCACCTTCGCTTCTACATTGAGAGCGCGCGCGCACCGCGACATGCGCGATCAATTATTGCAACACGCGTCACGCTTGAAGATGAACTCGCAGTCGCGGCCGCGTTTACCCCCACCGCTGGCAGCGCAATCTTCTTGGCCGCACACTTCGGCGCAATTGAACTTCCGGGGAG
>CAIZYO010000130.1 GCA_903937225.1 uncultured Chloroflexota bacterium
GCATTCTCATCGCGCAAACGAGAGATTTCCGCATTCACCTCGAGTGCGCCGATGAGGCTCCGGCCGATCAGGGCGACGAATGCGAAGAGCAGAAAGGCGGCCACGAGTGCCCGCAGCCTCGCCGCCGTCGTTGGGAGCGCACGTTCGAGTCGCAACTTCATCGTTCCAGTTTCACCTCGTCGCGCAGGCTGCGTCAAGCGACAAGGTGACGCGGCGGTGATAGCCTCCCACGCATGTTCTTCTACGAGATCTATGAGGCCGAGGACGAGCTCGCGCTGGGCGTCACCCTTGCGCACGACGAGCGCATTTCCCCCGAAGACTTCCTCGCCGCGGTTGAGGAGGCGCGCGGCAGGATCATTGAGTCATATACGGAGGAGACGCTCGTGGAGGCGATCGCCGTTGAACTCGAACGCAGCCACGGCTTCTATCCAGCCCTTGATCGTCGTCTGGTTGCCGCGGTGCGCGCATCGGTTGAAGAGGGCGAAACAGCACTGATCCCGCTCGGCGACGAGGCTGGCGACCCATCAGATTCTGCCGACGATCAAGGGGAGCACGACCCTGATCTCAGGGATGCCGAAGACCTCCTTGCGGGTCGCGAACCACGTGCGCTGCGCTCCGCAGTTGTAGCGCTTGAGCGCGCTGAGGACGAGTCAAACTAAGCGGCTATCCTCAGCACATGCCTTTAACGGAACGCCCGATCTTGATTGCGGCAGCGCTCCGAGCAGAGCGCGAAGCGCTGGAGCAACGCTCAACGGAACTTGAGGAGCGGCGGCTCCCCGGAATTCAAGACGGTGACCTACTCACAGGCCGACTCGGCGGACGCGCCGTCGCCCTTCTTCGCTGCGGCGTGGGAAAAGTTGCCGCGGCAAGCGCCGTTGCCGCCGCGAGCGCTCTTGAACCGCGCTGCATCATCTCGGTTGGTTCCGCAGCAGCCCTACACGCGGGACATCGCGTTGGGGATGTTGTGATCAGCACCGAAGTGCTGCAACACGACTTTGCGGCGGTCAGCGCGTCTGGATTCACCCTCTTCGGCTACGGGAGCGACTCGCCCTCTGAAGGTGAGCCGCTCCTGCGCTCAGACCCTGCACTTACCGCACTCGCCGCGCAGGCCGCACAGGTGCAAGGTGCCGCACGTGGATTCGCCGTAAGTGTTGGTCGCATTGCAACGGGTGACTGGTTCGTCAATGATCGCGCCACGCGCGATGCGATCGCCCAGCGAACCGGCGCGGATCTTGTGGAGATGGAGGGGGCAGCGATCGCCTTTGTCGCCGAACGTTTCGGTGTCCCGTGGATTGTGATTCGTAGTGTGAGCGATGCGGGAGATGCATCTGCTCCGACCGCCTTTGACGAATTCTTGCCGCTCGCTGCCGCGAACGCCGCCTCAATCGTGGAGGCGATCCTCCCCCAACTCCCCTAGCGTCTCGGCGGCAGAAGGGCCGCAACCTCTGAGCCATGATCCCCGAAGAGTCGCATCGCAAGCGCGCGGAATGTAGCAAGTTCTCCCGTGGTGAAAATCTCATGAGTCGCACGTACCTCCGCACGATCTGGTGCGCGGTGGCCCGCGCTCCCAGGATCAGCTGCTGTGCCGCGCGTTGAGCCTGGGGCGTCAAGGTGGTTCACCGAGATCACCTCTTGCAGCGTTGCTGCAGTGGCCGCGGCTGAGTCAACTACCGCAATGCTTTCACCAAGTGCGGACGCGATCATCCCTCGAATCAGTGGGAAGTGCGTGCACCCGAGTAGCAGCGTGTCAATGCGGGGCGCATCCCCCGATGCACGAAACGGCGCAATCACGCCCTCGACCGCGTCGCGCAACGCGGCGCTCTCCAAGTCTCCCGCCTCAATGAGTGGCACCAGCTGAGATGCGGCGCGCGTCACCACCTGCACCGCAGGATTCTGATCCTTGATCGCCGTGAAGTAGGCACCGGAGCGAACCGTCGCCTCCGTCGCAATCACGCCAATTCGACCGGTTCGGGTGGCGAGTGTTGCCGCGGCGGCACCTGGCCGCACCACGCCAATGAACGGGATCTCGGGATGCCGGAGGCGGAGCGCGCTCAGCGCAACGGAGGTTGCCGTGTTGCATGCGATCACGATCGCCTTCACGTTGCGCGCAACGAGCGCATCGGTGAGCTCTTCCGAGAATTGGAGCACCTCTGCATCCGTGCGCGTGCCGTACGGATGACGCGCGGTATCGCCGATGTAGATCGTTGACTCGCCTGGGAGCCGCTGCTGTGACGCGCGGAGGACGGTGAGCCCGCCTACGCCAGAGTCGAAGAAGCCGATCGGTCGTGCATCAGGCATGCGTAGACCGTAGCAGCCAGCGGACCCGATCCTCTTCTAAGCGCGTGGCCACCTGAAGCCCTGCCGCACTTGCCGCCCCCTCTACTTCGGCGGGACTCCACGCGCGCACGTGGAACGGCTCGCGCTCATCAACGTACCCGCCCTCGCCGTGCAGCGTGTGCCGAATCTGGAGCTGTGCGACGCGTTCGCGCCCGAGAGGATCTGGGAGGAGCCGTGAGTCGCGCAGGATCTCGCTTCCGTCCGCGGTGCGCCAGCGCACATCCTCGCCCCACTCCGCGCGCCCAGCAGCCTCGCGGAGGAGCGCCGGATCCATGCGAGTGGCATCAATGGCGAAGAGGCCGCCTGGTGCGACGAGTTGCGCGGCAAGGTTCATCAGGAGGCGCAACTCTTCGTCGTGTAGGAAGAGCGGGAGGAGGTCGCCTCCAGCAATTACAAGTCCCGCGCTCCGCTCGAGGCTCTTCGGTGGCGCCCAGTGCAGCAGATCAACGGCAAGGATCTGCGCGGTAGGGACGCGTTCGCGGGCGAGGGCGATCGCCTCAGGGTCGCGATCGAGGCCGATCAGGCTGCGATCACGGACGCTGAGCGCCTCAAGGATCCGACCAGCGCCACAGCCGAACTCAATGATGGTGCCGCGAGTTGCCTCGGCGAGCGAGCGCCAGAGTGCACGATCATCTTGTGCGCCTGCGTTGAGGTCACCCTCGTCGTTGAGGAGTCGACGCCTCGCCGCTGAAATCAGCGTCCAGGCTCCCAGCGAATCGTCTCGCCGGCCGCCTTCCGCTTCGCGAGCGAACTGATCACTTCAAGAGCGGCGCGATTCGCAATCATCGCCGTTGACTCTGCCCAGTCGTACGGCGGAGAGACCTCCAAGATGTCCATCCCCGCGATCGGTACGCGAGCCGCAATCTGGCGAAGTGCGCGCAACAGCTCACGGGTGAGCATCCCGCCCGGCTCTGGCGTACCCGTTCCAGGGGCCAGCCCTGGATCAACCACGTCAATATCCACGCTGATCCAGATTGCATCGGGGCCATCGAGTGCCTCCGCGATCGCGTCCTGGATGACCGCCTCTGCCCCACGCTCTTCAATCTCGGTCATCAGGTGTGTTCGCATCCCGTGACCCTTCATCCAATCGAGCGTTTCAGTGTCTGGGAAGTAGCCACGAAGCCCAACCTGAACAAAGTTCTTCCCCTGAACGGCACCAGACTCAATCAGTCGGCGCATTGGCGATCCGTGGCTGTGCAGCGATCCGTACCCGTCTGGGGATGTATCGGCATGCGCATCAAAGTGCAAGATGCCAATGCTCTTCGGCCATCGCAGCTCAGCGATCGCCGTTGCATTCGGCCAGGTGATGGAGTGGTCTCCACCCAGCACAATTGGGATCGCGCCAGTTGCAGCGACTTCGCGCACCTTTCGATAGATCTCTCCGTGACCGTGTTGCACGCGACCTGGAACCACCGCGGCATCGCCCGCGTCAACGGCGGTCAGGACACGGAATGGATCAACGCCAACTTGGAGGGAGTGCAGGAGACCCGTCTGATACTGCGCTTCGCGAATCGCGCGTGGTCCGAAGCGCGTACCTGGCCGGTGGGTTACCGCGTCATCAAAGGGTGCACCGATGATCGCAATATCCGCCTGCATCCTTTTGATCTCATTCGCGTCCTCAATCCATGGGAGCTGCGAGAAGCTGACGGGGCCCACGTACGACGGTCGATCGTCTGGATCACGCGCCTCTGGCGCTGCGCCCCAGCCGAGGGCGGCAATAGATTCAGAGAAAGGGGGTTTGTTTGCGCTCATGTTCACACACCACTGCTGACATGCGCCGCCGGTTCGATCCTACGTCCAGCGGGGCGCGTGGTCATCCTACACCCCACACGCAGCGCTACACCGCGTCGTTGTCCGCTCGTGTAAAAGCCGCCTCAATCACGACCGCAAGGGCGGCGCCGATCAGGAGTCCGGTGGGGCTCCCGAGACCTGCAACCCGGAAGGCGCTGTAGCCGCCAACGAGCACGCCGACGATGAGGCTGCGTCGAAGTGCCCTCGCTCGCCGCCCTCTCCACTGTCCTGGGTGACGTCGGTACGACTCAATGAGCAGGATCGGGGCGAGCGTGAAGCTGATCGTGAGCCCGAAGAGGAGGGAGACGCCGAGCCCAGCAACTGGGTCCCCGATCGGATCGATGTTGAGTGCCGCCGCAACAGAGGCGGCGATGGTGAGCAGTGCAGCGAGGGCAAGAAGGCGGATCAGTCGTTGATCCGCAACGGGGATGCGCGGCGGGCTCTCCGCGCGCGGAGTTTTCTGCTGTGGCAGAGCGGCTGCCTCCCGCTCCTGCTGGTCCCACAGCGTCATGATGGTCGACCCGCCGGCGCCTTTGATGACGGGCAGAGCTCACGATACGCACAGTACGTGCAGTTCATCCGGTCGGGCTTCGCCTCCATGGATCCCGACTGGATCCCCTCCGCCGCTTCAACGATGCGATCGCGTGCCTTCGCAATGCGCTTCGGATCAACGGGGACGGTGGCGGTTTTCCCAGAATCGAGGAAACGGAGGCTCACCTCATCTGGAAGTCGGCCCGTGGCAGCACGCCAGGCGAGCGCGTAGATCTGCAACTGCAGCGCGTCGCGCGCGCGAGTGGCGTTCCCCTCTTCATCGTCCTTCCCTCCGCTCTTGTAATCGGAGATCACAACCCATTCGTCGCTCAACGGCAGCGTGGGACGGAGCGTTTCGTCGCTCATCTCAATGACAGGGATCTCTCGCGTGCGCTCGCCGGACGCAAGCGGCGTGACATCTACGCGATCCCATCGGCCGCGGATCTTGTGCCCTCCGATCTCGAATGAAAAGTCCTTCTCGACGTACGCAGGGACGGTGCCGCTCGCACGCTCCTCATCACTAAATCGCTCAAGCACCTTCAGCGCAGCGGCGTAGCGTGCCTCCTCATGCGTGCGAGAGATGAAGCCCGCACTCTGCCAACTGCGGTTCAGCGCCTCTACGAGCGCCTCGCTCTCAGGGACCGCTCCCGCCATCTGGCCGCGGTGGAACTCCGCCACCGCCGCGTGTAGGGCAGAGCCATAAATTGCTGCGTGATGTGGTGGAAGAGGAATTCGCAACCGCTGTTGGTAGTGATATCGCAACGGACAGGCGAGATACGCTTCGATCGCGGTGTAGCTCAGCGTGAGTGGAGTCTGCTCTGCCGCACCAGGCGCACGCGCTGGAAGGACGGCTGCGGCAGGTTCCGCCACCTCAAGGGCGGCAACCGCACTGCTCCGCTCACCAGTAAAGGCCGTCTCTTCAAGTTGCGTGCGGGCAAGGTCGAGCGCCTCCGAGATGAAGCGGCTCACCTTGCGAGGACGTACACCTCCCGTTGCTCGCTCCGAGGCGGTCAGATAGAGCTGCTCGCGCGCGCGCGTCAGCGCCACGTAGGCGAGGCGCCGCTCTTCCCGCAGAGCCTCCTCATCAAGCGCGGTTGGCGTCTCTGGTGCGCGTGGGTCGCGCGGCACGATCTCATCGCTCCCGCCGAGCTCGGCCGCAAGGGCGAGGCGCGGCGGGCGTCCGCGCGCCGGGAAGCGTGTCTCCACCATGTTCGCCACAAAGACCACAGGAAACTCCAGGCCTTTCGCCTGATGGACGGTCAACAGGGCAACGGCATCAAGATCTGGGTCAACATCGGCGGCGGATGGATCGTCACCCGCCTCACCGAGCTCTTCCAGGTAGCGGACGAGAAAGGGTGCGCGATCGAGTTCTAGCAGACGACTGCGTGAGCGAACCACATCGAAGAGTCGTCCAATGTTTCGGATCTGCTCATCTGCTTCCGGGGTTGCCTCACGCGTCAACTCTGCCAGGAGACCGCTCTCGCGCAACCAGCGGTAGAGCACCTCGCCACTTGTTCTCTCCACGCTCTCCTTCACAAGGTCACTCAGTCGTGAGAGGAGCCGCACCGTATCGGGGTTGATCGCACCGACCGCCTGCAGCGCCTCGCGCAGCGGGCGATGATCTCGCCGCGACTTCCCAACCGCAGCGGCAAGCGTGCCTGCTGGCACCTTGAATCGCGGATCTGCAGCGATCAAGAAGAGCGGGGCTGATGCGTCTGGATCTGCGGCGTGCCGCAACCCTGCGAGGAGGAGGCGCACCTCCGGTCGGTCGTAGAGGCCCGCCGCACCGCTCGCACGCCATGGGATCCCTGCCATGTTCAGGCTGCGACTAATCTCCGCGGTATCTACGTTGGCGCGCACCAGCACCGCATGGTCACGGGGGAGCCGCCCCGATGCAACCGAACTGCGGATCTCGCTCGCAATCCAGTCCGCCTCATCGGCAGTCGTGCGGAATCGACGGAACGCCACAGGGTGCGGTGCAGACCCCTCCACCTCGGCGCGCAGCTCCTTGGAGATCCCGAGCTTTGTCTCGAGTCGCTCTGGGTCGTTGAATCGGATGAGGCGGCGTGCCGCCGAGAGGATCGGGGTCGTGCTCCGGTAATTCCTTGTAAGCACCACCTTTGATGCGTCAGGGTACCGATCCACAAATCCGAGGATGTTCTCAATCGCCGCACCGCGGAATCGATAGATCGACTGATCATCATCCCCAACGGCGGTCAGGTTGCGACTCCCCTGCGCGATCAGGTCGACGAGTGCCCCTTGGAGCCGATTCGTATCTTGATACTCGTCAACGAGGAGCCAACGGTGGCGCTCGCGGACGCGCGCCGAGACAAGAGGATCGTCGCGAAGAAGTTCATACGCTAAGAGCACCTGATCGCCAAAGTCGAGCAGGCCACTCCTCGCGAGGATGGTGCGGTACGCACGATATGCGGCGGCGAGTTCGCCGTGCTCCTCGCCGAGCCGCTGGAGTGCATCCGCATGCGCGCTGACTTGTCGACGAACCTTCTCATCATCAACGGTCTCACTCCTTAGTGTCTCTGCGCGCGCGCATAGATCTGTGGCGAACGTGTTGATCTGATCGGCACCCACCCCCTCTTCCTTTGCTCGCGAGATGTAGCCAGCAACGTCACCAAGGAATCGTGTCGGATCCCCGAGTGGGGCAAATCGTGAGAGGCCTAGTTCAAAGAGGTGCTCACGGAGCAGCAGCACCACTTCCGCGCGGCCGAGCACGCGGAGCTCGCCGGAGATGCCGAGGCGATGGGCGTTCTCACGGAGAAGTTCATCACCCCAGGCATGAAAGGTCTTGATTGGCGTTGTGGCATATCCGTACGGAACGAGTCGATCCACGCGCCCCTGCATCTCTTCTGCAGCACGATCAGTGAACGTAAGTGCCAGGATCTCTTCTGGCGCGGCGCGCTGTTGGGCAATTAACCATGCAACTCGTCGAGTGATGACCTGCGTCTTCCCAGTCCCAGCGCCAGCAACGACAAGGAGTGGCCCTTCGCCATGCGTAACCGCTGCGTACTGTTCGTCATTGAGATCGGCAAGAAGGTGTTTGACCCCCTCTTCAAATGCCCGCGGTGCGCGCACCGAGACTCCAGTCCATACAGGGATCTGATCACTCTGCGTTGAAGAACTTCCGGCGGACGCTGCGCCTCGTGGCGCGCGTGGCGTCACTTGGTGCGGCGGGTGTCGCTCGGCGGAAGGAGTGCAGCATCGATGGCTGCGCGCTCCTCTTCACCGAGTACGGTCTCGCTCTCGCCGCGAACCAGACGCTTCACATAGATCCTCGTCCCCACTCGGGCGTGGAGCGTAGTGATCACCACGCCACTCCCTGCATCATCGAGTAACGCCAGCGAGCTGCTCTGCCCCGCGCCCGCATCGTCATACGCCTGAAACTGCACGTGTCCAACCCGGCTCACGGCGCGCTGCGCCGCCGACTCTAACTCAGCGATCCGCGCCGCTCCGTCGCGCAACTGGAGGCCATGCTCCGCCGTTTCTGCGAGGAGCCCTACGAGCTGTCCTGTGGCGCTCCCCTCCCCCTCGCGCATCAGCGCCGCGAGTTTGCGGCGGGCGGTTCGGGCGACGAGAAGGGCAAGGAGGGCGATCAGGAGGGCGAGGCCGCCAAGGAGCGCGGCTACGACGGTAAGGGTGCTGATCGCATCGGTCTGCATGCCCCGATCGTATCAGCCCCCTCGTGCCATCTAGTGGTCACGCGCTCTCCGCTATCCTGCACCTGATGCAGCGACCGCTGCGCGACGAGAGCGGAGACAGAGGAGGAACCGTGGCAAAGGGTGTGAAGCGCTTCAGACCAGATCAGCGCCCAAAGAAGGAGCGGCTGAGCGCACCGAAGCGCGGCCTCACCGCCGCCGAAGAGGCCGCAGCTGCGGCATACGAAGCGAAGCTTGAAACCCCGCGCGTGATCAACGTGGCGACTAACCCACTCGATGCGCTGACCCGCAACGCGTCTGCGAACCGTCTCGCCGCAGAGATTGCAACGGAGCTCCCAGTGGTCCGTCGAGATCTTGGACGAATCGTCGTGACGTATGGGGCGCTCCTCGGACTTCTCGCCGCAATTTGGCTGGTTGCCACTACGACCGGCTTCATCAGCGCCTAACGGCGCGCCCGTAATGGCGACAATCGTCATCGCTGAAACCATTGCAACCGTTGGTGTTGACGCGCTCAAGGCTGCGGGGCACACGGTTCACGAACTCTCTGGACAACCCCGCGAAGCCCTTGTCGCCGCACTCCGCGAAGCGGATGCGCTCATCGTCCGGTCGCAAGTCAAGGTGGATGCCGCGCTGATTGCAGCGGGCCCGAAGCTGCGCATCATCGGACGCGCTGGGGTCGGCATTGACAACATTGATGCGTCTGCGGCTGAACGTGCAGGGATCCTCGTCGTCAACGCGCCGGATGGGAACACGATTGCAGCGGCGGAGCATACCTTCGCGCTACTCCTTGCACTCGCGCGACACGTGGCGAAGGGTGATCGGTCAGTGCGCGACGGGGCATGGGCGCGCGCCGAACTCAAGGGGTTTGAGCTGCGTGGTCGGCGCCTTGGCATCGTCGGTCTCGGGCGGATTGGCCGAGCCGTCGCGGTGCGCGCTGCGGCATTTGGCATGGTCCTCCTCGGAGCCGATCCAGCGGTGAGCCCGCAAGATGCGGCGAGTTCTGGCGTGCGACTCCTCTCGCTTGATCAGCTCCTCCAGGAGTCAGATGTCGTCACCCTGCACACTCCTGCGGTTGGCGCGACTCCACTCATCGGTGCGGCAGAGCTCGCGAAGATGCAACCACATGCGGTGCTGATCAATGTGGCGCGAGGGAGCCTCGTCGATGAACGTGCACTCGCCGCAGCCCTGACGTCGGGAGGTATCGCAGGCGCTGCAATTGACGTGTTTGCAACGGAGCCACCAAAGGACTCACCGCTACTCACCGCACCGAACACCGTTCTTACGCCGCATCTTGGTGCGCAGACGAGCGATGCGCAGGTTGCCGTCGCACGCGAGGTTGCAGAGCGAATCTGCGACTTCTTCCGCGCCGCCTAGGAGTTACTCCCCGCCGCCACTCGACGGTTTCGCTGGGGAGGCCCCCGGTGTTGGACTGGACGGCGCAGGGGTTGCGCTCGGCGTGCCTCCTGAAGTGCCGGCGGACGTCGCAGCACCACCACTCTCTCCACCGCGTCGTTCAAGCTTCGCCCAACCACTCCCCTTGAAGTGCACGCTCGTCGCCGAGAAGCGACGTTCAAGTGGGCCACCGCAGTCCTCGTGCGTTCGTTTCGTCTCGTCATCAATACCGTGCAGCAACTCGACGGTGGCGTCGCAGCGTGCGCAGTGATAGTCGTAGAAGGGCATCAGGCGCCTTGCTCAAGACGTGCGATCTCGTCGCGCAACTCTGCGACGCGCCTTTCGGCGCCTGCGACCACCGTTGCGGGAGCCTTCCCTGTGAATGACGGATCTGCAAGCCGAGCCTCAGCGGCGGCGAGTTGGGTTCGAGCGGCGACAAGTTCCCGTTCGCGACGCGCACGATCCGCATCACGGGTTGATGCGTCTGCCTCTGGCGGCGTGAGTCGAGCGGTGAGGGCTCCCGCAACGATCAGCATCCCCTCCTCCCCCGCTGGCAGGTTCGAGGCGATCGTCAGCGGACGGACACGCGCGAGTCGCTCGATTGCTGCGCGCAAGCGTTCTCCCGATGCGGCGAGGTCCGCCGGTGCGGCAACGGCAAGCGGCATCCATGCGCCGGCCGGGAGCTTCGTGCTGGTGCGCGCCGCTCGCACTTCGCGCACGAGTTCAAGCCACTGATCGATCGCGCTCGAGTCGTTGCCTCCCTTGCCATCTCGCACAGGCCATGCGGCGGTGGCGAGGAGTGTTCCATCTCCCGCGCGGCGTGGGAGCGCCTCCCAGATCCCTTCCGTGATAAACGGCGCCACTGGGTGCAAGAGGCGAAGGAGCGCATCGAGTCCATCAACGAGCGTCCACCAGACGGCTGCGCGCTCCGCCGCAGGGCGCGACTCATCTGCAAGGGTGACCTTGGCGAGCTCAATCGCTTGATCGCAGTATTCGGCCCAGATCGCGTCGTAGATACGTTGCGCCGCCTCAGAGAAGCCGTATCCGACGAGGTTCCGATCTACGTCTTCGATCGCGCTACTGATGCGCGCTGACAGCCATGCGCCAAACTCACCCGCCGCCGCCTGCGCGCTTGATGCGTCGGGGCGCTCACCCGTCACCTCAGGAGGGCGTGCGCCCAGCACAAAGCGCGCCGCATTCCAGAGCTTGTTCATGAAATTGCGCGCGTTCTCCAGCTTCTCTGGCGAGAGGCGTTGATCGGCGCCAGCCGCAGTTCCGGAGACGAGCGCGAAGCGCAGCGCGTCGGCGCCAATCTCATCAATCAGTGAGAGTGGGTCAACCACATTCCCCTTCGTCTTTGACATCTTCTGACCCTCGGGGTCGCGCACCATACCGTGCAGGTAGATCGTTTCAAATGGCGGCTCGCCCATCAGCTCAATGCCGAGCATCATCATGCGCGCCACCCAGAAGAAGAGGATGTCGTGACCCGTCTCCATGACTTGCGACGGGTAGTAGCGCTTCAGATCGCTCGTCTGATCTGGCCAACCGAGTGTGCTGAACGGCCAAAGACCAGAGCTGAACCAGGTGTCAAAGATGTCGCTCTCCTGCACCAAGCTCTCAGCGAGCGCGCCGCACTCGCTGCAGCCAGATGGTCCTGCTGCATCGGCGCTTACGGTGATGTGGCCATCAGCGCAGTACCACGCAGGGATCCGATGCCCCCACCAGAGCTGGCGGCTCACATTCCAATCGCGAATCTCGGTGAGCCAGTGCTCCCACGTCTTCTCAAAGTGTGCTGGAACGATGCGTGTCTTCCCTGAGCGCGTGGCGGCGAGCGCCTTCTCAGCGAGCGGCTTGGTGCGGATGAACCACTGCGTCCGCAGACGTGGCTCAAGAATGTCGTTACTGCGCTGGCAGCGCGCCGGATTCGCCGTATGCGGCTTCACGGAGACGAGGAGACCGAGCGCATCGAGCGCCGCCACGATCGCCTTGCGCGCGGCAAACCGCTCCATCCCTGCGAACGGCTTCGGTGCGTCAGCCACAATGTGCGCCGCCTCATCCAAGATCGTCGGCGCTGGGAGGTTGTGACGGAGTCCCACCTCTCGGTCGTTCGGATCGTGCGCAGGCGTCACCTTCACCGCGCCAGTGCCGAACGTCTGGTCCACAAAGTCGTCGCCAAGGATCGGAACAGCGCGATCAACAAACGGAATGATCACCCGCTTCCCGATTAACTGCGCGTAGCGCGGGTCATCGGGGTGGACGGCAACCGCCGTATCGCCGAGCAGCGTCTCAGGGCGCGTGGTTGCGACCACGATCCCGTCACCGGGCGCGCCACCTTCCAGCGGATATCGAATCTCCCAGATGCTTCCGCGCTCCTCTACGGCAATCGACTCAAGGTCGGAGACGCTCGTCTTGCATCCTGGGCACCAGTTGACCAAGGCCTCAGTGCGGTACGCGAGGCCGCGCTCATAGAGCGTGGCGAAGGCGGTGCGTACGGCACGGCTCGATACCTCATCCATCGTGAAGCGGGTGCGCCCCCAGTCGGCAGATGCGCCGAGCCTGCGGAACTGTCCAAGGATGACGCCGCGCGTCTCTTCCATGAAGCGATCCATCCGTTGCAGGTAGCGCTCGCGACCGAGGCTACCGCGACTCTCCCCCTCTTCGGCAATGATCTTGTCCAACACGAACTGTGCGGCGATTGATGCATGGTCAACGCCAGGGAGCCAGAGCGTTGGTCGGCCCTCCATCCGTGCCCTGCGCGCGAGAAGATCTTCAAGGGTGACGAAGAGTGCGTGCCCTACATGGAGACCACCTGTGACATTTGGTGGCGGCATGATGATCGTGAACGGCGGGAGGTCCGCCTTGGC
>CAIZYO010000131.1 GCA_903937225.1 uncultured Chloroflexota bacterium
ATCCTTGGTGGGAAGTGGGGCGGCATGCTCTCCTTCAAGCCGCGCGCAGCCGCCGGCGTTGATCCGCTGGATGCGATGCGCGCCTTTGCCGACAACATCGCACTCTTCGGCGTGGGGGTGAGCCTCGGCGAAGTCGACACGCTCGTCTATCCGATGCCGAAGCGCGGCGGCATATTCCGCATCAGCGTGGGCATTGAGGGGTCTGACGACATCATCCGAGAGTTTGATCGCGCGCTCGCACACGTGAAGTAGATGGGAGTGCAGCCCCCAGCCGATGCCCTCTACCTCAGCTGGGAAGAGCTCGACAAGGCGGTTGAGCGACTCGCCGCAGAGATTGGTGCACTCGCGGCGACTGAGCAACCTGAGGCGATCCTTGCGGTGAGTCGCGGCGGACTCGTCCCCGGTGCAATGCTCGCCTACCGTATGGGGCTGCGCGATCTCCTTGTGGCTGTTGCCGAGCACTATGACGCGAGTGGCCGCCGGCCAGAGGCTTCACTGCTACGGATGCCGCCCGCTGATTCGCTTCGCGGTCGCAGAGTTCTCATCGTTGACGAAGTCTGGGAGAGCGGACGGACACTGCAGCAGGTCATCGCTGCCGCAGAGGCGGCGGGGGCCACCGTGCGGACCGCCGTTCTTCACTACAAGCCGGAGCGCAGCGAGGTCGATCGCGCACCCGATCACTTTGCTGACACCGCAACGAGCTGGGTGATCTACCCATACAAGGGGGGCGAGTGAGCAGAAAGAACGGAAGAGGCGTGCTGCTAATTGTGGCAGCGGCCACTAACGCGCTCCTCTCGCTCCTCCTACTCCTCGTTGGAGCCGTCTTGATTGGGGGACTCATCAACCTCGCGCTCGTTGCAGGCAATACAAGCTGGGCCCTCCTCGGTGCACGTGCGTCGGCGGAACTCGGTGAAGAGTTTGTTGCACTCCTTGCGCTCTTTGGAGTTGACCCCGCAGTCCTCCTTGAAGAATTCGTCGCCTCCCAAGGGCTACCCGCGTTCGATCGCTTCGCTCGTGATCTTCTCGCTGCACTCTTTGTTGGCGTGGCGCTCTTTATCCCTGCTGGCGTTGCATCGGGTCTCGCCGCCCTGCGCATCTGGCGGCTCACGCCAGCAGCCGAACGCGGCGTGCTTCAGCTGTATGCAGCTGTGGTCACACTCCTCGGGGCGCTGGGGCTGCTCATTGCCGCTGCGCCGCATCTGATCTGGGGGCCGGTCCTCGTCGTTGGCCTCCTCACGCTGCTGGCACTGCGTCGACCGCGCGCGGTGACTCCCCCTTACAACGCCTAGCTCGCCACGCGACGCACGCGCAGCGCGAGGCGGACCAGCGGTCCGCGGATCGGATCAAGGTCCAGATCGAGCGCTCCAGGGTATGCGTGCACGTCGCCGCCCCAACCCGCCTTGAAGTGCGCAATTCCAGGAGTGACGAGGCCCCACATGTCGTACCAAGAACTCCCTTGGTCGATGGCGCGTTCGATCGCAAACGCCTTGAGCGCGTATGGCGCGCGAACCTCATTCCCGCGATTCGTTGCTCCGCCGAAT